>JBGPOI010000457.1:0-4391 GCA_041487975.1 Binatia bacterium
AGCAGTGCCTGTGCTTCTTGCAAGTCCGTCGTATCAAAGCCTTCGGTGAACCAGCCGTAGACCTCCGCCAGCATCTGACGTGCTTGTTCTTTCTTGCCTTGGCTGTGCCACAGCCGACTCAAGCTTGTTACCGCCCGCAGCTCCAGTGACTTGGCACTCTGCCGGCGGGCAATCTCGATGGCCTTGAGAAAACACGCTTCGGCTTCCGCCTCCGCTTGGGGGCTAGGGGTTAGGGGCTGGGGGCTGGCAATTTCAGACTTGTTTTGACTTGCCTTGACTTGTCTTGACTGCAGAGACAATTCTCCCTTGAGCCGATAGATCTCTGCCTCCTGTCGGCGAGACCCAGTTGTGTGGGCCGCTGCTAACGCCTCGGTCAGCAAAGTAAGGGCCTGTTCTCCTTGTCCCATTTTCCCATACACTTCGGCCTGTAGGGAAAGGAAATACGGCTGTGCGAGCTCTGCCCTGGTGGTCTGCCTGGAGGTGAGACCCTGGTGCATCTGTGCGAGCCCTTCCTCTCGGTACCCCTGCTCCGCCAACGCCCAGCCCCGCCTGATCATCCCCGCCGATAACAAGGGCGTAAATCCCTGCTCGCTCGCGAGGGCCATTCCTGCCTCTGCCTGTTGTTGGGCCGCGTGCCCCTCCCGGCGAAGCTGATGGAGCCCTGCCGCGAAGACCAGGGCAAACCCCAAGCTGAATGGATCAGACAGCTTCTTCGCCAGGGTGAGCGCCGCGTGGCTCCGTTCCAGGGCCTGGTCCGGATAGCCGAGAAACCACAGCGCCCGAGCCACGTCGCAGAAGCAAGACACTCCGGGGTCTGCCCCGCCATGGAGAAAGGCAAGGACGTGGTGCTGTTGCGGGTCGTAGAGGGCACTACTCTGTTCCAGATGGACTCGGGCGAGAGAAAACTCCCCCTGCCACAACAAGGTACTTCCCAACGCCCGATGGGCTTCCAGCAAGAGCGCCGGATCTTGGACATGCTCGGCCATGCTCAGGAGTTGCTCCCCCAACTCGTGTGCTTTCTGTAACTCCGCTCGTACGTGATGTAACACCCACAAGCCCCGGAGCACCGAAAAAAGTTGCGGCGTCTCTTCGCCCTGCTGGCACAGCGCCCGCGCCCGTGTGTAGGCCTGTTCCACTTCAGGGGCCGACGGACCTTTGGTGGCCTGTAAGGAAGCGGCTAGGGCGATTTGCAGGGAGAGTTCTTGTTCGATGCGCTCAGTGGTGTCCGGTAGGCTTTTGAGCAACTCCAGCGCAGCGGTGAAGTGACTGATGGCTTCTGTATAGGCGGAGTGCCGCGCCGCCTGTTGCCCAGCGCGCCGCAGGTACTCCACCGCCTTCGGCGTATTACCACTGCAACTGTAATGATGGGCGAGGTCGCCACAGTGATCCTCTAACCGAGAGTGAAACAGCGCCTCGATCGCCTGCGCCGTGCGCTCATGCAACGCCTTGCGCCGCTCGATTAACAAGGAGTTGTATGCCACTTCCTGAGTCAGAGCATGTTTGAAGGTGTACTCTACCTCTGGAAACGCCGGCTGTTCGTAGATGAACTCGGCTCCTTGGAGATGGGAGAGCAGCTCGTGCAATTCGTCTTCCGGCTTGTCTACTACATGCTTGAGTAAGCTCAACGGGAACTCTTTGCCGATCACCGACATGGTCTGGAGGAGAGCTTTCTCTGCTAACGGGAGCCGGTCGATGCGAGAATCTAGCACTGCCTGCACGGTAGATGGAATTTTGATGTCGGCCGGTAGGGGCGCGTGGCCAGTGGAAGGGGCTAGGCCGAAGCTGTACGCCCCTACATTCAGGTGGGCAGTGCCCACCCTATGAAGATCGGGTACCATTCCCTGCTCCACCAACGCTTGGACAATCTCCTCCATGAAGAACGGGTTGCCTTCGGTCTTTTCCAGAGCGAACTGTTTGAGCGGGTGTAAGGTTGGGTCGTCGCCCAGCAGGGCCGTGAGCAGCTCCTGGGCGTCCTCCTGTCCCAGCGGATCGAGCCGAAGCTGGGTGTAGAAGGTCTTGTTGCTCCACTCATGACGGTACTCTGGACGGTAGTTCACCAAAAGCAGAATACGCGCGGTGGCGACACTCTCGCTCAGGACCTCCAAGAACGCCTGTGTCTCATTGTCCAGCCAGTGCAAGTCCTCGAAGATAATGATGAGGGGTTGGTTGAGACTCTCCCGTATGAGCAGCCGTTTGATGGCTTCACAAGTGCGCCGTCGTCGGATCTGTGGGTCCATTTGCTGGAGGGACGACGTTGGCTCGGAGATACCCAGTAGCGCGGACAGGTACGGCAAAGCATCTTCCCGGCTGCGATCGAGCGTGAGCACACGACCGGTGATT
Source organism: Binatia bacterium (assembly GCA_041487975.1). Lineage (GTDB taxonomy): Bacteria > Desulfobacterota > Binatia > Bin18 > Bin18 > JACQEL01. The sequence continues at coordinate 2,341 of JBGPOI010000457.1, forward strand.
TTCTCCCGCCGGTGTCGCTCGTCATCCTGGGGAGTAAACTGAAAGTAGTTCTTTAACAGATCGATCAGGGGGAGATAGGGATACGCTTTGCTGTGGGAGACCGAGAAGGTCTCTAGCACCAGGCAGCCCTTCTGGGTCAACAGCTTGAACTCATGGAACAGGCGAGACTTCCCGACGCCGGGTTCCCCCATCACCCCTACGATCTGCCCATGCCCGGTTTTGGCCTGTTCCCAGGCTTTCTGCAAGTGATCGAGTTCGCTCTGCCGCCCGACAAACCGTACCAGCCCCCGTCGGGCGGCCACCTGCAGGCGGGTGCGTAGGGGACCAACGCCCAGCACTTCGTAGATGTTGAGCGGCTCAGTGACGCCCTTGATCTTCGCCGCCCCCAGAGGTTTACACTCGAAATACCCCTCGATCAGCCTGTGGGTGTGCTCGCTGATGACGATCGAACCGCCGGTGGCTAAGCTCTCCATCCGTGATGCTAAGCTGGTAGAGTGTCCCACTGGCGTGTAGTCCGCGTGCAAGTCATCCTTTCTGATGGAACGCAGCATCACTTCTCCTGTGTTCACCCCTACGCGGATCTCTAGAGGCGACTTGCCGTCGAGCCGCAGCGTGTCGGCGTAGCGTTTGCTCTCCTCTTGCATGCGCAACGCGGCATACAGCGCCCGCTGGGCATGGTCTTCATGGGCAATGGGGGCGCCAAAGAAGGCGAAGATGCCATCGCCCGTGGATTGGGACACATAGCCTTCGTAGCGATGCACGGCCTCCATCATGAGCTGGAGGGCGGGATCGACCAGAGCGCGAGCTTCTTCAGGGTCGAGCCCTTCGATCAGACTCATGGAGTTCTTGATGTCGGCAAAGAGGGCGGTGATGGTTTTGCGCTCGCCGTCGCTTGCGCCGCGTGCTTCCAGCGCTGCTTGTTCGGCCAGGATGCGTTCAGCTAAATGTCTTGGGGTGTAGCTTATGGGTCTAGGGTCTCGAGTCCAGCGTCTAGAGTCTGAAGGAGTTGCGTCCCGTTTCGCTTTTTGTCCTTTTGCCCTTTTTCCCCTCAGCTTTCCTGTGAGCGGCGTGCCACATTTGCCACAGAACTTGGCCTGGAGCGTATTCGCAAACCCGCAACTCGGACACTCATTTCTGAGCCGAGCGCCACATTCGGTGCAAAACCCCATCCCCTCGGGGTTGTCAAACCCGCAGCTCGGACAGCGCATGCTTCCCCTCTGGCTAGGCCGCCACTAACCGCTTATGCGCACCGTCAAAAGCCGGCGCCACCAGCTCCATGAACTTCGCCATTTGCTCTTTGACCATGGTGTGGGGTTTGCGGCCGTAGTTGAAATAGAGAATGACCTCGCTGACGCCCGACTGTTCCACTGTCTTGAGGTCGTCGATGATCTGCTGCGGGCTGCCGACCAGGATAGATCGCGACGTCAGGCTCTCGGCCTTCATGTTCTTCATGAGGTCCACGATCTCGATGAAATACTTGTAGGTCGGCGGCACGGTCTTGGGATTCGACGGGAAGGCGCCGATCACCGCTTCGTGGAAATAGTGGATCAGCGCGGCGCGGCCATATGCTTCCTCCTGCGGCGTTTCGGCGATGTGGAGAAAATAGCTGCACATGCTGCGCCGGGGCTCGCGCCCGTGTTTGCGGCATTCGTCCTGATAGGTGCCGACGGCGTTAGCGAGGCTGCCGTAGACCATCGCCGCGGCGAACGGCGCGTAGATGATGTTCCAGTCGTTTTTCGCCGCCAGTTCCATGGTCGGCCGCGAGAAGCAGGCGACATACGGACGGAGTGGCTGTTGCGCCGGCTTCGGTCGGACGTCCAGATTCTCGAACTGATAGTACCTGCCCTTGTGGGTAATCGGGCGATCCTCGGTCCAGCAGCGCCAGATGACCTCCAGCCCCTCGGCAAAGATGTCGGCCGACTCAGCGAAGGGCGTCCCGAAGGGCGCGTATTCTTTCTGATCGTAGCCGCGGCCGGCGGCGAAATCGACCCGGCCGCCGGACAACAGGTCTAACGTCGCCCAGCGCTCGGCGACATGAAGCGGATGGTGAA
>JBGPOI010000458.1:0-4378 GCA_041487975.1 Binatia bacterium
AATAGAACCGCGCGTGGTCGGGCAAGAATCCGCGGCTAGGAGTCAATAGCTTTTTCCTCCCTCTTCCGCGGAGCGCACCGTACAACGACGACCTCACGTCAGTGCAGATCGGCTCAGGACACGATGGATCTCGATGGCTTCATCGCGGTCTTTCTCAGTCATGTCGCAATTTCTAAACGTTGCAGGAGCTGCTCGTGATCGATGACCTCAGCATAGAATTATTGGCGGCAATGATAGCCTCGCGCAGCGAGACGAGACCATCGGCGCCGGGCAGGTCGTTGATAGTTCCCACACCGCGGGGACCATCGGCATTAAAGGGTGGGTCGGCAGTATCCGTGAGGGTAGTGACGACGATGGTCCTGGCCGCAGCGGACGAGGAAAAACCTCCGAAGGCGAGGCCGCAGGCCAGGACGAAAAGAGCGAGGAAATTTCCGCTAACTCTGTTTGTACTCATAACGGTTCTCCTAATCTTACTCCGTCCCAGGCTCTGCCTGGGACGGCCAGGGATTTCACGACGTTGCTCTCGGGACCCGCGCCCAGGCAGAGCCTGGGCGCGAGAAAAATCTCCTTTTTGTGGAGTTGAGAGTGTAGGGCAAGCACTGCTCGTCCTACAGCTGCTCATTTGCGGTGAGGCTGGAGGAGAGGTTCTAGCTGTACCTTTCAATCTCCTGGGACGTTACGAAGTGCTCCCCGTGCCTTTCCACCTCTACTGCTTCCTGAAGATACAGACGGCAACGTTCCCGGTATCGGCTGAGATGAGGCGAATCTCTTTCTTGTTGTCGTCAATCACGATATCGTTGTGGAAGACAGAGCCGAAACCGGTACTCACGAAAGAGCCGGTGCAGTCCGCATTCACGGTATAGGTGACCGTAAAGGTTGCTCCTGTGGTGATATCGCCGTTAAAGCTTATAGTTTCAACTTCGGAACCATTGCCATTCCCGTCTGCGGTGAACACACCCACCACGGCGAGAGGGCTGCCGACGAGAGTCCCCTCGCAGGAGAACCCATAGGTGCCTTTTAAGCTGTTGTTTGAGCAATCTCCCGCCTGCACACGGGACACTAGCCCCAGGACAAGCAGGCTGACGAAAGAAATGACGAACACTGCTGACATGATAGCCCGTTTCATAATCCTTCTCCTTCTGAGGTGTTGAGAGTCCATTGCCAAGCCCTCACCTCTACCCTCTCCCTCCCCAGGGCGAGGAAGACTTCCCTCGCCTCCTGAAGGAGAGGGCCAGGGTGAGGAGTTATCCGTAGCCTATTCCATACGAGGTGTTCTGACCTTCAAGGGACATCACCTCCTTTCAAGTCGCTCAGCGCACGATGATCGCTTGCTTAGCCGCCGCTGCTCGGTCTCCGGCGCGGCGGGGCACGCACCGAGGCCAGCACCCGCGCGACGAACGCCAGTAGTTTCTCCAGCGAGTCGAAATGGGTGGATTGCCCGGACACCACATGTTCGACGCGGCCCTCGATCGGTCCACGAACAACATTGCTGCTCGTGCGGAAATGGCCTTCCAGCAGCAAACTGCTGACAAGCCAAGTCGCCCTCGTTTATTAACGCGATGGATGTTGTCAAAACCTCTCACGCCACCGGGAAACTTTTCCGAGGCCACAGCATGATTGGGCGAAAACGCTATTGCGGCTCTGCTGGTTCGATGGCAACTGCATAACCGGCGAAAACGCCGTTCAGCGCGGGCGTGCCTGTGGGCGGAGCACCGCTGTAGAATTGCCTGAAGTGATCCTTTTTCTTCCCAAGCCGGAACCTTTGGCCGCCAATCTCAAAAGATTCCGTTGAGACGACGGTCAGGAGGTTCACAACGGTGAAAGTTCCATCACCCGTGTCAAGGATCACTTGTTGCCGGTAGTCCAAGGTGAGAATCGGGATACCATCGTTGAACGAATCGCGACTGGCGAAAGTTCCGTCCGGCGTGTCATCAAAGTAAATGGTCGTTGTGCCCACACGATTGACGATGCGCAGGCGACCGTTGGCAATTACCCGCTCCGTTGTCGCATCGGTAAAGAATGTGAATAACGCTGTGGTCTCGTTCTGCATGGTGGGGTCGGCGGTAGTGAAAATCTGATCTGCACTCAGGCCATTGATCAAAGTCAGATAGCCATACTGTTTGGAGGTAGCAGCAGTTGGATTGGTCACCTGCCCTACGACCTCGAAGGCGATGCCGCCAATCGGCGTGGTGAGCCGGCCACCCCCATCACTTGAATAGGCCGGAGCAGATACGCCGAGCAGGATCAAGACAACAAAAGACGCGGGGAGAGAGTGCTTAAGCTTGGACATGGGAAATCTCCTTTCTGTCAGGTGGAGTGCTGTTTTTTTTAGCGTTTCTGGTTTCAATTTGCTGTTATTTGGGGTTGCTCGTTTGCCGCCCTCACTTACGAACGCGACGGTTCTTGCCGAAACCTCGACGAACTGTGGCGTCTGGCCCGCCGTTATATGCGTCGCGAAGGTTCGGGCCACACGCTGCAAACTACAGGCCTCGTCAACGAGGCGTACCTCTCCTGCGCTCTCCGGTGGCCAGGAAGGAGCGCTGAGGGCGGCGCTCCGCGTGAGCTCATGCCAGCAACGTACTCGTCTTTCTCACCCGCTTAGTCCTCACCCTACTTGTCTCCGGCACCCTTCGGCAGGATGAGCGTCCCCGTGACAGTCTCGGTGAATTGGCCGAAGCCCCCAAAGACGCCCTCTTTAGACCCAGCGACTAAGTATTGCCCCGTGCCTTGACCGTCGATGGACCCGCTCGCCTCCGTGAACTGCCCCGTGCCCCCAGCAAAGGTCCCATGCTCTGTAAAGCTGAACGTGAGGTCCGGGTTCAGACAGAACGTCCCCCCCCCGGCCGCATCCTCAAAAAAGAGTTGGTCTGCGGTTTTCTCTGCGGTGAGAACGACCTGGGCCTGCACAAGATCGAACTCCGTTGTGCCCATCGGACAGGTCATCGGGGCAGGCAACGGGTCGAGGAATTCGAACTCTTCCCGGAAGAGGAACTGGCCGATATTGCAGTTCACAAGCCCCTGGTGCACGCTGGCCGATCTCATATCGCCGTTGGTGTCGAGGTGGTTTTCCACCCCGCTGACGAAGGTGGCGGCAAAGGTGCATCTCAGGTGCTTGGTCTTGGTCTCGGCACTGTTGCCAGCACCCGCCAGCAGCAGCACCATGCCGATGCCGAGTGTGAGATGACGTATGTTCATGGGATCCCTCCTTTTGACATGTTGCACACAGTCCACTTTGCCAGTTCAGTCTTTCTACTTGCCTTATAGACGCACGCTAACCCTCAAGGGACATCACCTCCTTTCAAGTCGCCCGGTGCACGATGATCGCTTGCTTAGCCGCCGCTGCTCGGTCTCCGGCGCGGTGGGGCGCGCACCGAGGCCAGCACCCGCGCGACGAACGCCAGCAGTTCCTCCAGCGAGTCGAAATGGGTGGATTGCCCGGACACCACATGTTCCACCCGCCCCGCTATCCGACCCTGCGCAATTTCAGTGCTTAGACGGAAGTGCACGACAAACGCCCAATGGACTGATAAAGGGGCTTTCCCTTCTGGGTGCTTGGGCATGCTCTTGCTCCGTCTCTGCCTTTCGCTTGCAATCGCGCGCGCTCTGTGCCAAGAGAGTACGAGCACGGGCGGACGAAGTCATAGGAAAACTCTGGGATTTGTCTAGGATTACTCTAGGACGCGGTGAGAGCAGAAAGTGCAAGCAGAGCAGGCATTTAGGTTTGGTTCGTATCGACTCGACCCTCAGACGGGGCAGCTCTGGCGGGGTAAACAGGAAGTGAGATTGACCGGGAAAGCGTCCGCCCTGCTCCGCTCTCTGGTGGAGCGGGCCGGGCGGGTGGTGACCAAAGAAGAGCTGTTCCGGGAGGTGTGGCCAGACACAGTGGTGAGTGATGCGGCGCTGACGTCGTGCATTCAGGAATTACGCAAAGCGTTGAGAGATAATCCCAAGCAGCCGCGCTACCTCAAGACCATCCACCGGCGGGGGTTTCAGTTCATTGCCCCGCTCAGCGCCACTCCACTGGTCGTCAGTCGTCAGTCGTCAATTGTCAGTAAGCAGAACCCTGTCCCCTCTCCGCCACTGGCAACTGGGCCCTGGCAACTAACAACTCCGATCGTGGGGCGAGAGACCGAACTAGCACAGCTCCACGGCTGGTTGGACAAGGCTCTCAGTGGCGAACGGCAAGTGGTGTTTGTGACGGGCGAGCCGGGGATTGGCAAGACGACCCTAATCGAAGCGTTTCTTGACCATGTAGGGGCGCATGGCGATGCGCCCGGAGTGGCGGGGAAGGTCTGGATTGGGCGAGGGCAGTGCGTGGAGCATTACGGTGCGGGGGAAGCCTATCTGCCGGTGCTGGAAGCCTTAGGCCGGCTGTGTC
>JBGPOI010000459.1:0-4369 GCA_041487975.1 Binatia bacterium
GGCTGGGATGGTCTTTCACTGTCCGCCCCAGACGAGGAGTGGCCTCCGCGTGACGTATGGACGGGATCCCGACGGGAATGTGGTAGAGCTACTCGAGGTAACGGATCGCGAGAGCATGCCTGTGGTGCAAGCCGGATAAGCCACTTTGCCACATTATCACCGGTTCTGTCACGCTGTTGAGGAAAAGCGCAATAGTAGTCGCCATGGCTGCTCACGACATGGTCCAACCGTTGCCGTATTGCCATGGCAAGCAGACGCTCCGTCATCGTCACTCTCTTCATCTTGCGGCCTTGACTCGGCATGTAGAGCAGCGTAGGAGATTTTGAGCAAGCGCTCAATCAAAAGAGAGAACGAGCGCGGGCGTGCCGCAGCAGAGGGCAGGAGCGATGGAGCTGTCGTCCTGGGAACGAGACACCGGCGTGTGTTTTTTCTCCGGTGTTTTCCTAACAATCTGTTCAGAAAGGATATCGCATGGGCGTGCGTACCGGGGCAGAATTCATTGCCGGGTTACGGGACGGTCGGGAAGTGTGGCTGGGCGACGAGCGCGTGACAGATGTCACCACCCATCCCGCCTTTCGCGGCGCGATCGAGAGTCTGGCGCGGCTCTCCGACATGCAGCATGATCCCGCCTACCGGGAGCTCCTGACCTACCCTTCGCCAACTACTGGCCATCCGGTGGGTCTCTCCTTTCTTATTCCGCGCACCCGCGAGGATCTGGTGCGCCGGCGGCGGATGATCAAGATCTGGGCCGATGCGACCTGCGGCATGATGGGCCGCAGCGCCGACTTCCTCAACACTATGGTGACGGCTTGGGCCGCCAAGCGTGACTACTTTGCCCAGCAAAGTCCTGCCTGTGCTGAACGAGTGTGGCGCTACTACGAAGACTGCCGGGAACGTGATCTCTTTCTGACCCACGCGCTCATCGATCCGCAGGTCGATCGCACCAAGAACCGCGCTGAGCAGGACGATCCGTATCTGTGTTTGCGGATTGTCGAAGAGACGAAGCAGGGCCTCATCGTGCGTGGGGCGAAGATGATCGCGACTGCCGCTCCATTCGCCGACGAGATGCTGGTGTGGCCATTTCCGCCAACACTGACGGAAGCAGAGGCGGCCTATGCGATGGTCTTCATCATTCCTGTGGCCTCGCCGGGGTTAAAGATCATCTGTCGGGAGCCCTTTGCGCGCCCCGAGCAGTACGCCGACCATCCGCTCAGTGCCCGCTTCGATGAGATGGATGCGGTGGCGGTCTTTGCGGACGTGCTGGTGCCGTGGGAGCGCGTATTTCTGCATGGCGATGTGCGGCTGGTGGGGCAGATGTACGCCGGCACGCGTATCCGGGAGTTAACGGCGCACCAGACCAATACGCGCCTCTTGTCTAAGATTGAGTTTGTGTACGGGTTGTTATGTCTCATGACCGAAGCGATCGGAACGCAGAACGCTGCGGCTGTACAGGAAATGCTGGGCGAGGCAGCCACCTATGTGGAGATTATCAAGTCCACCTTGCTGGCAGCCGAGCAGGAGGCGCAGAGCGACCCGAGCAACGGGGTGATGTACCCCGCGTTGCAACCCCTGCAGGTCGGACGCACCTGGGGGCCGCGGATCTACCCACGGCTGATGGAGATGGTGCGCCGCCTGGGCGCGGGCGGGCTGATGCAACTGCCGGCAAGCAGCGCCGCCTTTGACAGTCCTATTGGCCGGGATCTGGAGAAGTATTACCGCGGAGCGCGCATCTCCGCACGGGAAAAAGTGGCGCTCTTCAAACTCGCCTGGGACCTGGTTGGGTCGGACTTTGGTTCGCGCCATGCGCTGTACGAGCTGTACTATGCAGGAGATCCCAGCCTGCTGATGGCGGGATTTCACCGTGACTTCAAGAAAGAGGAGTGTATCACTCGGGTCAGAGAGTTTCTCGCGTAGGCGGACTACACGTTTGACGATGCACACCTTGACAGAAGGAAGACCTGAAGGTGTTGGCCTCGCTCGACCGCTTTGCCAAATACGTGATGCCGCGATTTTTCTTAGGAGAAACAGAACAGAAAGTGAGGTAACGATGGCGCGCAAGATTCTCCGTCCCGCGAAGAAACCGAACTTTCTCATTCGCGACCGAGACCTCCTGCAGCAGAAGCGGGAGGCGGTGGCTGAGGCGGCTTTTGCGTTGTTTCTCACGGAAGGGTTTCATCGCACCACCACGCGTGACATTGCGCGACGGGCAGGGGTCAGCGCCGGCGCGCCGTTCACCTATTTCAAGGACAAAGAAGAAATTCTCTTCCACATCGTCAGCCAAGAGCAAGACCGCGCCGGAGAACAGTTGCTCAGTGCCCTGAGTCGACAGATTGCCGAAGCGACCCGCACCGGCGCCGATCCGGAGGAGGTGTTTAAGACCGTGTTTACCACCTTCCTGCGCTCGGTCGACGCCCTGCGCCGCTTCATTTTGCTCGCCTATCAGGAGACCAAATCGCTCAACGCTGAGACGCGACAGGCGTTGATTGCGCGCGAAAAGCGTCTCCAGGCGCTGATCGGCGAGGCCATCCGTTACGGGGCGAAGCGGGGACGTTTTGCGCCGGACAACATTGAGCTCAAAGCGCACAACATTATGGTCCTGGGACACGCCTGGGCAACCCGTCACTGGGCGTTTGCCGGGGAGATGAAGTCGATCGAGGAGTACATTGCATTCTTACAACCGTTAATGTTAGCCATGCTGGAGACCAATCCTGTGATTGATATGGCGAAAAAGGAGCGGCGGCAACCAACCGCCCTAGAGGGGAGAGTCATGGAGGGACAGGGAGAGGTCACAGCCAAGTAGGATGAGAGAGAGGTGAGACAGAGCAGGGTGAGCCTCTCTCTGTTCGCTCGTTGGCTTTCTCTGTCTCTATCTCTGTCTTTCCCCTTGTCTCTGTCTGGCCGATTCTTGGATTTCATCCGGGCCACGACTCAGAAAGGAGGGAGTCTATGAAATTCGGTATTCTCTACAACACGGATTACTACCCCGAGGTGCACGGCTCGGCGTCGCAGTACTACAACCAGATCTTGGAACAGGTGCAACTCGAGGAGGAGCTGGGGTTCGATGCGGTGTGGTTTGGCGAGCACCACTATTCCGGCTATTCCTTTGGCTCACCACCGGTGATGGCAATGGCCGCGGCGGCTCGGACCAAGCGTATCCGCCTCGGCACAGGAGTCTCGCTCATCCCACTGAATCATCCGATTCGTCTGGCCGAGGAATACGCTATGCTCGATGTCCTCAGCGGCGGGCGGCTGGAGTACGGCATTGGTCGGGGATTTCTCAAATACTCACATCAGATCTTTGGCGTCAACGAAGATGAGAATCACCAACGCTATCACGAAGGCACGGACCTGATTGTGAAGGCGTGGACCTCGCCTGGCCCGTTCTCCTACGAAGGGAAGTTCTGGAAGCTGCAGGATTACACCTTCTTTCCCAAACCCCTGCAGCAGCCGCACCCCCCGATCTACGCCTCGGGCGTGATCACCCCGGAGAGCTGCACCTGGGCCGGTAAGCAGGGCTTCCACCTGGCAACTGCTTTCTTTGTGCCGATTCAGGAGCAGGTGCAGCACAACATTCAACTCTACCGTCAGGCCCTGCGGGAAGCGGGCTACAACCCGGCAGAGCGAGACGTGTCCGGTGTCTTTCAGATGTACTGTGGGGAGAGCAACGACGAAGCACACCACAACGGGGGTAGCTATGTGCTCAACTACTACAAGTTCTTCGGCAGCTTGGATCAACGCAGCCCCCATACCTCCGCAGCGTTTGCGCACTACGGTGGTGGGGTGTCGCGGATCTTTGCCGGGATTAGCTATGAAGACCTCGACAAACGCAACCTGATCCTGATTGGCGACCCGGAGAATTTGGCTGCCCGCATCAGGTGGGCGCAAGAGTTTTATGGCACGAACTACCTGATTCTTGAAGTGGCGCAGGGCGGGATGCCGCACAAGTACGTGATGCCCTCGCTGGAGCGCTTTGCCAAATATGTGATGCCGCACTTCCGCTAGCAGGCCACAGTGAGAGCAGAGAGGTGAGACAGAGAGGAGAAGAGGGGCGGTCTCTGTCTCCTTTCTCTGTCTTGCCGCAAAGTGAGCAAAGGAGGACTACTTCTATGGGAACACACACCTTCGAGTCTGAGGCGCCTCACACCGGCCTCGACGTGACACTCGCGCGGCAACCGGCGCGCGACGTTCAGGCCTACATTGTCGACAACCCCCAGGAGGGGATGTTCACCGTCGATCGGGCGCTCTTTTCGGACCCCGAGATCTTTGCACTGGAAATGAAGTATATCTTCGAGGGCAACTGGGTCTATCTGGCGCATGAAAGCCAGTTGCCGCGCCCCCATGATTTCTATACGACCACCATCGGGCGCCA
>JBGPOI010000460.1:0-4360 GCA_041487975.1 Binatia bacterium
TGGTATTCGGATAAGCCGCCCCCTCACCGAGACCGATGAGGAACCGCACCACCATGAACGACGCGAGTGGTCCGATCAGTCCAGCCAGCCACCAACTCCCAGCCACAGCCGTGAGACCGGTAAACACCGACCACCACAAGATCGCTACGGTGAGCATGCGCCGTGGGCCAACCGTATCCCCCAGCCATCCACCGGGCAGATGAAACAGTGCATAACCAGCAGTGAATACGGTGTACAGCACCCCCATCTGCACGTTGGTGAAACCGTATTCGGGCATGATCTGCTTAGCTGCGACCGAAAAGTTGACGGCGTCCATGCTGCGGACCACGCTGATCAGCACCAGAAACCACAGGACTGCCCACCGCGTCCGTGTTTCCATACTCTCCCCTTTGGCTGCGGATTGTACGCCGACCGAGGGCGATTTGTATAGGCTGCTCCCTTTTGCTATACTGCCGGCCAGAAGCTGCTGGTAGAGCCGCAATCCCTGCCGCCCAAAAAACAAAACAGCAAGGTTGCTTCTGGTCTGCCTGAGACAAAAGTCTTTTTGGCATGACCCCTTTTTTCTGTCTCCGCTCGTGTTGACGTGAGTGGCCTCGGTTTTGCCCGCCTGAGAGGAACAGAATGAAGTCACCATTATTTCACTGGACTGTCACTAAGAAGACAAAAAGAACAAATATCCCATAGGAAAACTTTGATTTCGTCACCTGGGTGACGGCGATTTTCTTGCTTGGACCAGATGACAGCCTTATTGTGAACGCCGTTCACAGTGGAGGCGGAAAGGACGATGCCAATGGCAGAAAAACAGATGACACAAACCACGGAAGATCTCACGACGATCTATAAGACTCTCTTCTTCGACCTGCCTCTTGCCGGAGTGAAGTGGGGAATGGGAATTGGTGCAGAAAAAGAAACGACAGAAACGGCCTGGAAAGCCTACGACGCCAGCGTGCGGCTGGCCGCCTCGGCTATCGACAATCTCTACCGCAGCCCGCTCTTCAGCCAGGTTGCAAGCCGCACCCTCACCGACGCGTTGCGCTGGCAGCGCGTCGGCAATGCCGTCAGTGGGACTGTCCTGACTGGGCTGTGGCGAACGCTGGGCGTGCCGACGGCAGCCGAGGTACAAGGACTCTCTGACCAGGTACGCGCGCTGGAAACCCGGCTCGCGCAGAAGAAAGACGTGCAGGCGGTCCTCGAACAGTTGCGCACGCTGCAAGTTCGTTTGAACGCACCTTCCCAGGCCCAGTACCGGAACGGGCACCTGGAAGAGCGCGCTGCCGCGTAACTCAGTTAGAGCGGACGAAGGAGAAACTAGGGATGTTCAATCTTCTGCAAGATCTCTCAAGCGCATGGCTCAACGGCGCGGTTCGTACCTTGGAGGGTTTACGCCGCGGGCTCACTTCGCCTTTTCCTGTGTACGAAGATCCTTCGCCAACCACTCCCTCGCAAGTGATCTACGAAGGAGGGAAGTTGCGGTTGCGCTACTACCGGCCAGTGGGAAGGCCGCAGGCCACACCTCTCCTTTTGGTCTATGCGCTCATCAAACGGCCCTTCATCCTGGACCTGCAGCCCAGTAATAGCGTGATAGCAAACCTGACTCGGCAGGGGTTTGCGATCTATCTCACCGATTGGATTCCACCTACCCAAGCCGACACCTGGCGAGGGTTTGACGCCTACGTCAACGGCGACCTCGTTAACGCCGTGAGCACCGTGCAGGAGCATGCGGGAGTCGATCAGGTTTCCCTCCTCGGCTACTGCTTTGGTGGTCTGCTCAGCACAATCTACACGGCACTCTACCCGGAGACGGTCAAGAACTTCATTCCCTTGAGCGTGCCTCTGGACATGAGCAAACAGGATATTCCCCTTTTCAACCTGGTAAAGCAAATGGACCCTAGCCTGTTGACGGACGCGTTCGGAAATTGTCCCGCCTGGATAATGAAGACTGGGTTTTCCTCCCTCTCGCCTGTACACCACGCTCTGGACAAGTACGTTGGGTTATACAGATCCAAGGAGCGCGAGGGATACACGGAGATGTTCGAGCTGTTCGAGCGCTGGATGAACAGCGACGTGCCTCTGGCTGGGCAGATTTTCCGTGAGTTGACCCGTGACCTCTTTCAGCACAACCTCCTCGCTCAGGGGCAGTTCCAGGTCGGCGGCCAAACGATTGACCTGCAGCGGATCACCTGTCCCATGCTCAACGTCCTGGGCGAATATGATGATGTGGTTCACCCGCAGGCCAGTCTGCCTTTAACCGACTTGATTAGTAGCCACGATAAGCGCAATCTCGTCTTTCCTACTGGTCATATCGGGGTCGTGGTGAGCGGCGGCGCGCAGAAGAAACTCTGGCCGCAGGTGGGAGCCTGGTTGAAAAAGCACGACCACGTGTTGCACTAAAAGGCTGCGACAAAAAGGCTCACAACCAATAGCCTCGGTGCGAACAGACAGGCACTCCTGATGTCAACCGCACCGGACAGGCAATTGATTGCCTGTCCTCTCCGCAACTCTGTCAGACACACAGGCCGCCAGTAGGACTTCTTGTCTTACTGGCGGCGCCTTTTTCGCATCTCCTCTCGCCCCTTTTCTTCCCCCCCGCTTGCAAAAGTGAGGGGTGCTTGCTAGTGCAGTTTCAGTATACCTCTTGGGGATACCAATGTAGGGGTCCGATTCATCGGACCCACCCAAGGGCTTGATAAATCAAGCCCCTACACTGCTCTGGCCGGATCGAGGATAACTGTATTCCCCAACAGGTTTCCTGCAGATGCACTAGCAAGTGCCAGCCGGCCGTATTTTGTTTTTAGGTGACGTAAGATGAGAAGCGGCGAGGAAAAAACTATGTTGTGGCAGCTAGCAGCCTCTTATCCCGACTACCTGTACCAACTCGGCGCGCTTCTTCGTGATCCAGTCTACCACGGGAGCAAGGTCCCGCATGGGCAAGGACAACCCGTTCTCCTCATCCCTGGATTTCTGGCTGGAGACTGGACCCTGGCAGTCATGGCAGGATGGCTCAACCGCATGGGCTATCGCGCTTATTTTTCAGGGATCAATTGGAATGTTGACTGTCCCAACAAGACAAGCGAGACCCTACGCTGGCGTCTCGACTACATCATCAGAGAGAATAGCGGTCCGATCGCTGTGGTGGGCCACAGCTTAGGAGGTATGTTGGCTCGCTTCCTCGGCGTCAATTTCCCTGACAAGGTTAGCCATGTTTTTGCCCTCGGCTCTCCGATCGATGGCAACACTGTCAAGGTTCACCCCCTGGTACCGTTTGCGTTTCGCACGTTCCAGGCGTTGCGGAAGCGCACGGATGGCGCATCTTCCACCTGCGGCAGTCCCTCATGTAACTGCCGATTCGCTCAGACCGTCTTCTCTTCACTTCCCGAAGGAGTCAGCTTTACCTCGATCTTCACCAAACGTGATGAGGTCGTAGACTGGCGCGCCTGTATTGATCCCCAAGGAGAAAACCGCCAAGTCTCCGGCCGACACGTCGGCCTCATTGTCAACCGGGAAGTCTACCGCATTCTCGCCAGCACCCTGACCGCTCATCAGTCAAGCAACGACCAGACAGATGTCTATGCGTCTCAGTAAAAGCCGACCAAACAGAAAAGCGGCAGTTCGGCCCAGGTGAGGCCGACAACCCCCTCCCCGGGACCCTCTCCTACAAGGGGAAAGATTCTCAGTCAACAGGTAGGGAGAACGGCTGATAGTAGGACTGAGGCGGGTGCTCCCGCCTCAGGAATAGTTGCAGGGACCCTAAGACTGCGCAGAGAATTTCTGCGCCACGTCGTTCTTTATCTCCACCTTCTTGGTGTAGATATTGACTGCCCACAGCGCTTCGTGCATGCCCTCCTTGTTTTTGTAGGTAAAGCGCACCCAATAGTCACCAGTAGGCCGGAAGACGTTGAAATACTGACTCAATTCCTCGATGATACGGTCTTTCTGCGACGGCAGACCAGCTTCCCAGAGACCAAGTTCCCATTTGTCGCCTTTACGACCGTTATCGTCAGCCTGCTTCTCGATGTTCGAGACCACGCTGAAGAGACCCTCTCCAAGCGTATAGGCTTTAATGATCTGGATCGCCTGCTGTTCTTTGGGACCCATCTCTTTCTTTTCGCCACACGCCCAGAGCAGCGTGCAACTCAGGGTCAGAACCAACAACGCGGCCTTTGTGTGTATCTGCATATGCTTCATCCCCTTTCCTCCAACTCTCAGAGTGTAGGACTCACGGGCGCCAAGCTCCCCACGGTACAGCGCGCGATTATATAACGAAAATCCGGGCCGGTCTATCTTTGCTTCCGGACTCGCGACAAGCAGGGACTTCCCTCAGCGAGTGGAGGGACCCTTGTATTTTGTCACCAAGGTGACA
>JBGPOI010000461.1:0-4346 GCA_041487975.1 Binatia bacterium
CTCCAGGTCGCAGCCAGACGGGGGCTGGTACGCTTCGTCGGTCGCCAGAGTGAGCTGGAGCAGTTGAAGAAAACACTAGAACTGGCCAAAAGCGGCCACGGGCAAATTGCGGGAGTGATGGGCGAGCCGGGGGTCGGGAAGTCGCGGCTCTTCCATGAGTTCAAACTTTTCTCACAAAGCGGCTGTCTGGTGCTGGAGACCTTTTCGGTCTCGCACGGCAAAGCCTATCCGTATTTGCCGCTGATTGAGCTGTTGAACAGTTACTTTCAACTCACCCCCCAGGATGATGAACGGCGGAGACGGGAGAAGGTCGGCGGCAAGGTGCTCATGCTGGACCGCAGCCTGGAAGACACTCTGCCCTACTTCTTTACTTTGCTGGGGATCGCCGAGTCCGCAGTGTCTCTGCAACAAATGGACCCGCAGATACGCAAGCGGCGCACGCTGGAGGCGATTAAGCGGCTGCTTGTGCGGGAAAGCCTCAACCAGCCGATCATTCTCATCTTCGAAGACTTACACTGGCTGGACAACGAAACTCAGACTTTTCTGAGCTTGTTGAGTGAGAGCGTGGCCAGCGCTCGTATCCTGTTGCTGGTGAACTACCGGCCGGAGTACCGGCATGACTGGAGTAATAAAACCTACTACACCCAACTGCGGTTGGACCCCTTGGGAAAGGAAGAGGCCGGAGAATTACTGACCGCGCTCCTGGGAGACGGTCCTGCCTTACTGCCGCTCAAGCAGTTCATCCTGGCCAAAACCGAAGGCAACCCCTTCTTCATGGAGGAGATCGTGCAGGCGCTGCGCGAGCAAGGCGCGCTGGCGCGACTCGATGTTGTAGGGGCGCACAGCCGTGCGCCCCTACCGACAGACATTCACCTCCCCTCCACTGTGCAGGGGGTGCTCGCGGCTCGTATAGACCGGCTGTCGGCCGGCGAGAAATCTCTGCTCCAAACCCTAGCGGTGATTGGCAAGGAGTTCCCTTTGAGCCTGCTCCGGCAGGTCGTGAACCAGCCTGACGAAGAACTCCAGCGGCTGCTCTTTCGCCTCCAGGGGGCAGAATTTATCTACGAGCAGCCCGCCTTTCCGGAGATCGAGTACACCTTCAAGCACGCCCTGACGCAAGAGGTGGCTTACGGCTCCCTGCTGCTGGAGCGGCGCAGAGTGCTGCACGAGCGCACGGCCCAAGCGATTGAGGGTCTGTTTCACCACCAGTTAGAAGACCACTACAGCGAACTGGCGCATCACTACAGTCACAGTGGCAATACCCGGAAGGCAGTGGAGTACCTCCAGCTTGCCGGACAGCAGGCTGTGCAGCGGTCGGCCAATGCGGAGGCGATCAGTCACCTCACCGCGGCCTTGGAGCTACTCAAGACTCTGCCCGACACTCCCGAGCGCACCCAGCAAGAGCTGACGCTGCAAATCACTTTGGGCACACCGCTCGTGATGATCAAGGGCATTGCCGCCCCCGAAGTGGGAAACACCTACACCCGGGCGTTAGAACTCTGCCGGCAAATAGGCGAAACTCCCCAGCTCTTTCCGGTGCTGCGGGGACTATGGGAGTTCTATGAAGTACGGGGAGCGTTACAGACAGCTCGTGAGCTGGGGAAGCAACTTCTCAGCCTAGTGCAGAGCAGGCAAAATTCAGCTCTCCTCTTGGTCGCCCACGATGTGTTGGCAGATACCTTGTTATGGCTTGGAGAGTTTGCTGCTGCCCGAGAACACGCAGAGCAGGCTATTGCTCTTTACGACCTCCAGCAGCACCGCTCCCTCCCCTTTCTCTACGGAGGATACGACCTTGGGGTATCCTCCCTCTGTTGGGCAGCTTTATCCCTGTGGTATCTGGGTTACCCAAACCAGGCATTGCAGAGGAGCCGCGAGGCTCTGACTCTCGCCCAGGAGTTGTCCTATCCCCATAGCCTGACTCATGCCCTGTACTTTACTGCTTCCCTCCATCAACACTGCCGGCAGGAGCAGGTAGTACAAGAGCGGATAGATGCAGCTGTCGCACTTTGTAAGGAGCAGGAGTTTGTGCTCTACGAGGCGATGGGGATCATCCTGCGAGGCTGGGCGTTAGCCGAGCAGGGACAAGCTGAAGAGGGAATTGCCCAGATGCGCCAAGGTCTGGCTGCCCTACGAGCCACAGGGGCGGAACTATTACGGCCGTACTTTCTCGCTTTGCTGGCCGAGGCGTGTGGAAAAGCGGGACAGATAAAGGAAGGATTGACTGCACTGGCCGAGGCACTGGCTGCAGTGGATTACAGCGCGGAACGCTGGTGGGAGGCAGAGCTGTATCGGCTGAAAGGGCAGCTTACGCTGCAAAAGTTTCAAGTTTCAGGTTCCAAGTTTCAAGTTCAAGAAAGTCCCAAGTCCGAGGTCCGGAGTCCGGAGTCAGAGGCTGAGGAATGTTTTGTGAAGGCAATTGAAGTTGCCAAACGGCAACAAGCGAAGTCGCTGGAGTTGCGAGCAGTGATGAGTTTGAGCCGCTTGTGGCAACAGCAGGGCAGGCAGAAAGATGCTCACCAGATGTTAGCGCAGATCTACAACTGGTTCACGGAAGGATTTGATACGAAAGACTTGCAAGAGGCAAAGGCGCTGTTGGATGAATTAGCGTGAATGAAGGACCGCCAGAGCAGCGCTTTCCCTCTTTTTCATCAATCCCCTAACTTTCTCGAAGGAGGAGACGAACATGCGCAAACCTCGACGAGTCGTTACCGGCCATAACGAGCAGGGCAAATCTATTGTGTTGTTCGATGATGCACCACCGCACGCCGCGGGCCCGGCGGTGGAGATTTGGGCCACGGACGAAACACCAGCGAGTAATCGCGGCAACGCGGATGCCTCAGATCGGCCGATTCGCCTGCAACCGCCCCCGCGCGGGTCGCTGTTTCGCTACTTCACCATCGCACCGGAGTCCGAGACGGCGGCCCTGGATACGAAGGCCCACGCCGCGCTCGTGCGTCAGATGTTCGCCAGCATTGGCGCCGCGGATGCGCAGGTCGATACCACCCGCCACCCGGCGATGCACACGACTCGCACCGTGGATTACATCGTCTTGCTATCCGGCAAAGTGACCCTGCTCCTCGACGAAGGCGAGGTCGATCTTGAACCTTTTGACGTGGTGGTCCAGCGCGGCACAAATCACGCCTGGGTTAACCGTGGTACGGAACCCGCGCTCCTGGTCGGAATCTTAATCGATGCCGAAGCCCTGTAAGGAGTAAGGAGAGAACCAATGGACATCCAGGGAGCGTGTGAGGCAAAATTTCACGCCGTACGGCAAGAGTTCGAGCGCAATTTCCGTGAACGCGGCGAGGTCGGTGCGTCAGTGTGTGTCACCGTACGCGGTCAACGCGTCGTGGACCTCTGGGGAGGCACGGCCCGCGTCGATACCGGCGCGCCGTGGACGGCGGATACGGTCAGTCTGGTGTTTTCGTGCACCAAAGGCGCAACCGCTCTCTGTGCCCATATCCTCGCCTCGCGGGGGCTGCTGGATCTGGACGCGCCGGTGGCCAAGTACTGGCCTACGTTCGCGCAGGCGGGCAAGACGAACGTCACAGTCAGTATGCTCCTCAACCATCAGGCAGGCCTACCGGCGCTTCGTCGCCTGTTACCCCAGGGAGCTTTCTACGATTGGGAACTGATGGTCGCTGCGTTGGAGCAAGAAGAACCCTTCTGGGCGCCAGGGACCAGAAATGGTTATCACGGCCTCACGTTTGGTTGGCTGGTGGGAGAAGTCGTACGGCGAGTGTCAGGGAAGTCACTGGGCACGTTCTTCCAGGATGAGGTGGCCAAGCCGCTAGGGTTGGATTTCTGGATCGGCCTGCCGGAGCAGGGGGAATCACGGGTCGCGTTGATGATCCCAGGGGAAGCGGATCTCGAGAGCCCGTTCTTCCAAGCCATGGCCAACCCCACCTCCCTCCAAGCGCTCATGTTTCATAACACCGGCGGTTACATGGCTCGTCCCGATTATGACTCCCGCGCCGCTCATGCGGCTGAGATCGGCGGAGCGGGTGGCATTACCAACGCCCGCGGTCTCGCCGGTATGTATGCCCCACTCGCCTGCGGCGGACAGGGTCTGGTCAGCCGAGATAGCGTCGCGCGGATGGGGGCAGTCTCCTCAGCGACGGGCCAAGACGCGGTGTTGCTGCTCCCCAGCCGGTTCTCGCTTGGATTCATGAAAACCATGGACAACCGCAGACAACCTCCCGGTTTGCAAGATAGTGTCATCCTCTCCGAAGACGCCTTCGGCCATGCCGGCTTTGGCGGATCTCTGGGGTTTGCCGACCCCAGAGCAGAAATGTCGTTCGGGTACACGATGAACAAGATGGGGGCCGGAGCCGGCCTCAACGAGC
>JBGPOI010000462.1:0-4344 GCA_041487975.1 Binatia bacterium
ACTTCGCACGCTGTTGGTGTGAACGCCAAGTGAGCGTATCGTGCCTTCCTTTACTTGCCTCTGTGATTTTGCGTAGTATGGCAAGCGACTCGTCCAGGGAAAAGGAGGACGGTATGGACCAAGGCGTTCAGAACCCCCTTGGCGTGGGAATCATCGGGACCGGATTTGGCCTTATGCATTTGCTCGGCTATCGGGCCTGTGACAACGTGCAGATCGTTGCCGTGTGTCAACGCACGCCGGGCAAGGCCGCGGCGTTTGCCAAACAGTATAGCGTACCATATGCGTTTACCGATTACCGAGACTTGATAGCGCATTCGGCAGTGCAAGTGGTCAGCATCGCCGCGCCCCCGTACGTTCACCATGAGATGACCCTCGCGGCCCTGGCAGCGGGGAAGCCGGTGCTCTGTGAGAAACCCTTCGCCATGAATGCCCAGCAGGCGCAAGAGATGTATGAGCGCGCGCAAACCTCAGGCTTGGCCCATGCGATGGCGTTTAACTGGCGGTTCCTGCCGGGTGTGTCGTACGTGCGCGAGTTGGTTGCGGAGGGGTTTCTCGGACACCTCTATCATGTCAATGTGACCTGGTATGCCGAGCGTCAGGCGGACCCTAATATTCCGCTCTTGTGGCGCCACCGCAAGGAGGTTGCTGGCTTTGGCGTGCTGGGGGATATTGGACCGCATGTGATCGACATGCTGCGCTGGATACTGGGGGACTTTAGCAAGGTCTCGGCGCACTTCCTGACCGCCATCCCGGAGCGCAAGGTGGTCAGCTCTGGGGAGATGGTGGCAGCAGATGCAGACGATGCATGCGCATTTGTGGCAGAGATGGGCTCAGGGGTGCAGGTGGCTGTGCACCTCAGCCGGGTGGCCTACGCGAGCAACTGTCAGCGCTTCGAGTTGTACGGCAGTGGAGGAGCGCTGGTCTACGAGGCCGATCCCAAAGCCGGGACCTGGATTACGGGCCGGCTGCGGGGGGCCAAAGCAGGAGAGAAGATCCTCTCCGAGATCCCTATTCCTGGTCGGTTGCGGGAGGGGCTGGACACTAAAGACCTCAACGCCGCAGTTGGCTCGTTTCTTTTCGCCCAGCTAGCGCGGCGCTTCGTGCACGGCATTCGCACCCATCAGCCGGTCACGCCGAGTTTTCTCGAAGGATGGCGCTCGCAACAAGTGATTGATGCGCTGGTGCGGTCAGCAGCCGAGGAACGCTGGATGCAGATAATACCAAATCCGCCCACGGACGGACCACCTTGGTCTTTGTGAAACAAGGCGGGCAGTGGAAGATCGTGAGCGCCCACTTCTCTCCTCTGCCGCATACGTCATAAGGCATTGGGGCTTCTCGACCCGTAGGGGGAACTCGCGTAACAAGCACTCTTTAGCACATAAACCTAAACAAAAAGGAGGGTTACACCATGATCTATGAAATGCGCGTGTACACGCTACAGCCGGGAAAGGTGCCAGAATTCCAGGCGCTCATCGAGAAGGAGGCACTCCCGGTTATCAACAAATACTCCAAACTCGTGGGGTGGTGGTCCACCGAGGTCGGTCCCTTAAACGAGGTAGTCCATATTTGGGCCTATGAAGATCTGAGCCACCGCGAGCGGGCGCGTAAAGCCCAAGGAGAGGATCCCCAACTTCAGGCGTTTCGCCCCAAAGCCCAGGCGATGATTGTGAGCCAGTACAACAAGATCCTGACGCCGGCCAGTTTCTCACCCTTGAAGTGAGCGCCAGAGCGAGCGTGGTCAGGGACTACGTTTTGTCTCTGATCACCACAGTGTTGTCGCGCCGCTAACCGAAGCGGCGCGAACACTGATGGAGACCGGCCGCCACGCTGTATAACATTGAGTGATGCGTGGCGGCGGACCTCGAGGTAGGATGGCGCTTTCGGCCAGGACCTGCCGCCTGGCTGTTTCTTGGCAATCATGGCTGGCGCCCCGGGAAAGAACTCGTCGGGAAGTGCCGGTGCCTTCGTACTGTGGCTTGACCCCGTCAATCGAGGTGATGCTTGAGTTCTTGGCGAGCCAGGGGTTCAGGTTCTCATCGACCAGTTCCTGAATCCCTCTTTTTCTCACGCGAGATCTTTTCGCTCCCGTAACGGACGAAGGGCACGCAGAGGTGCCCGACCTTCGCAAACGGCGATAGTCAGGATTTAAGGAGACCCGTCGCTATCCTGCTTTACACTTCGGATAATTTGTGGGATAAGTATTTTCTAGTAGTTAAAAAATACGAATCTCGTATGAGGCATTATCTTCAGAAAGAGTAAAAGAAAGGGGGTATTTATGAAAAAGGTGGCTTTCATGTTCCTCGTAGGGGCCTTCTCGCTCCTGGCAGCTTCTGCACCATCGCTGGCTTCAAACCCCGCGCTCGATGCCAAAAAGGCGCTGATTGCACCGCTTGACAGGCTGCGAAAGTTAGCAAACGCCGCACACAATTACGCAGAAGCGCGAAGGCTGCAGGATCTCATCAAGCAAATAAGGGCGAGCCCATCCGCCTAGCCGGCGGTCCGTATCGCGGAGGAGCGCGCGAATATGGGCGTCTTCTTGCTTGTCTGGGAGCTGGTTTTTCTTTTCTTGGGGGGATGCGTCTCTACCAGGCGCCCTCCCACTCCTGCCGAAACCTTCTCCTCTCCTGCACGGGTAGAGCACCCTGCTGTGGGTTCCTCGCAACCCGACAGTAGTGCGGTTATGTCCACGCCGAGCAGCCAGGAGCCGGCTGACCTGGAGAGACTGGCTCATCTCTGGCAAACGCGCATTCATGCGGGATCCTTCTCTGACTATCCCATCGGGCCGGGTGATGTCCTGCAGATCTCTGTTCCGGCTATGGATGAGTTGAACAATTACGCGGCGCGGGTGTCCGGTGAAGGAACCATTACTCTTCCCTTGATAGGCGTCGTGCCGGTCGCTGGACTCACTGAGCAGCAGACTAGAGAGGAGATCCGGCGCAGACTGCAAGAACGCTACGTGTACGACCCCCAGGTGAGCCTCTTTGTCAGCGAATACCGTAGCCGGCAGGTGGCGGTGATCGGTGCGGTGAACAAGCCCGGCCTGTATAACTTGGCGAGCGAAGCTAACACTCTTCTTGACATGATCTCCCAGGCCGGAGGGATGACGGATACGGCAGCCTCGCGGATTCTCTTCATTCCTGCTGAACCTGGAGAGGAAAGACAGGCAAAGGAACTTGCCGCTGTCCTGCCCGCTGCGCTTGGTAACCGGGACTCCTCTCTCACTGTGAAGAGACCTGATCCCATTGTCATTGATCTGCAATATTTGCATCAAGGTGGTCAACAGATCTATCTCACCCTTCCGGCCAAGCCTGGTGATGTCATTATCGTGCCTACGAGCGGAGAGGTTCTGGTTGAGGGCTGGATAAAAACCCCAGCCTCTTACAAGATCTCTCCCGGAATGACGGTTTTGGGAGCCGTGGCTGCGGCTGGAGGCTTGCTGTTTGCTGCCGATACAGATGAGGTGAAAGTCCTCCGTACAGGGAGAGGAGGAGAGAAAATTCTCCTGTCAGCCGACCTGGAGAAAATCAAGCGTGGCGAAAGCCCCGATATTCCCGTCGAGGCCGGAGATGTCGTCGAAGTGTCTTTTTCTAGCCTCAAGCTTGTGCCCTACGGTGTTTATTCTGCCCTCACCCAGTTAGTCCACTTCGGGGCATACGCAGCGTATTAATTAAACGGAAGCGACGCGTGCGCGAACTATCTCCGTATTTCCTTCAACGAGACTCTCGTTCCGCTCAAGAGGAAGCCCCTGTCCTCAGCGAACCGCTGCCAGTGGCGGAAGAGGCACACCTACGTGATTACTGGCGGGTGATCAGAAAGCACCAGGGACTCATCCTGGTGTTTTTTCTCTGTGTGGTCTTTGCCACGGCCCTTTTCGTCCTGACTGCAACCCCTATCTACACTGCCGAGACCACCATCCTGATCGAGCGTAAAGCTCCGCAAGCGATCGACATCCAGGGCGCACTCTCTGAACTGCAACCACCGGACGAGTACGATTACTACCGGACCCAATACGAGATCTTAAAGGGTCGTGGCTTGGCTGCCCGCGTCATCCAGGAGGAAGGGTTAGAGAACAATAGTCTCTTCACCGGAGAGGGAAAGCAAAAGGGACTGATCGCGAAGCTGTGGGAAAAAGTACAGGCTCGCATAGTCCCATCTCTCCCCGCGACGCCAGAGACAGAAACCACCAGTGATAATCCCCCCGGGGTCAACCCCCTCCTGATCATCGCCTACATCGATGACATGCTGGAGGTGAAGCCCGTCCCGCGGACCCGCTTGGTCAAGGTCGCTTTTAGCACGCCCGCCCCGGAGCTTTCTGCCCAGGTAGTCAACGCCCACGTCAAAGCC
>JBGPOI010000463.1:0-4336 GCA_041487975.1 Binatia bacterium
CCGGCCAAGGCAGAGCCGATCCCCGTAGCCTGGGCGCGGCGATTACTCTGGCCGCGGCAATGACGAGAAATCGGAGCGCAGATGAATCCCACCATCTTTCGTGAATACGATATCCGTGGCATTGCCGACCAAGACTTTGACCGTGATTTTGCTTTCACCCTGGGCCAAGCCTACGGCACCTATGCGCGTGGGCAGGGTAAGAAACGCGTGGCGGTGGGGCGTGACTGTCGTCTGACCTCGGATAAGTACGCGGCCGCGCTGCGGCGTGGGCTCTGCGCGACCGGGCTGGAGGTCCTCGACCTCGGAGTGTGTCCGACACCGTTGATGTATTTCTCTCTGTATCATTATGACCTCGACGGCGGTCTACAGGTCACTGGTAGTCACAATCCCCCTGAACACAACGGCTTCAAGATCTGTCTGGGCAAGATCACCATCCACGGCGAGGAAATTCAGGAATTACGCAAGCTGATCGAGCGGGGCGTCTTTGTTGCCGGCCCGGGCAGAGAGGAGCCCGCACCGATCATTCCGCCCTATCAGGAATTCGTCAGCCGGCAGTTCGGACGCTTGCCGCGAGAGATCGCCGTCGTGGTCGATGCGGGCAATTCTACTGCTGGACCGGTGGCGCCGCCGATCTTTCGCGCCTTGGGATGTCAGGTCACCGAGCTGTTCTGCGACTTGGATGGTCACTTCCCCAATCATCATCCGGACCCGACGATGCCGGAGAACCTGACACACCTGATTGCCCAAGTGAAAGAAAGCGGGGCCGAGATAGGCATCGCCTACGACGGAGACGCGGACCGCTTGGGTTTGGTCGATCGCTACGGTCACATCATCTGGGGCGATGAGATGCTGGTGCTGTTTGCCCGCGACGTGCTGCGGCAGCACCCTGGTGCGACGATTGTGTCGGAGGTGAAGTGTTCGCAGCGCCTGTTCGATGACATTGCCCAGAAGGGTGGCGTGCCGATCATGTGGAAAGCTGGGCACTCCTTGCTCAAGGCCAAGATGCGCGAGACCGGCGCGCTGCTCGGTGGTGAGATGAGTGGGCATATGTTCTTCGCCGACCGCTATTTCGGCTATGACGATGCCATTTATGCCTCGTGCCGAGTACTGGAAATTTTAGCCAAGACCGGCAGAGAGATCTCTGACTTACTCGCCGATTTGCCGCCCTCTTGTACGACGCCGGAAATTCGAGTGGACTGTCCCGATGAACTCAAATTCCGCATTGCCGAGCAAGTGCGCGACCACTTCCGCGGCCAATACGAGATCGTCGATGTAGACGGGGTGCGCGTGAAATTCGCCGAGGGCTGGGGTTTGGTACGCGCCTCGAACACCCAACCGGTACTGGTCCTGCGCTTCGAGGCGCAGACACCGGAGAAGCTGGCCGAGTATCGGGCGTTGGTGGAGGGGGTGGTGGAGGAGGTCAAACGGGGACTCTAAATCAGACCACAAGAGATTCGTACACTCATGCACCTGAGCCTTAATACAGTAGCGTGCGCCATGCGCACGAAAATAGCGGCGTGCAGGGGAGACTACGCCGGGTGTGCCAATGTCGTGTGTTTCGATTTAGAAACCAGGCGTATGATCCTTGCACTGCTCGCCACACTGTCAGCTGGCCTCTTTGCTGGCGCGGCCATCTATATCAATCTGGTGGAACATCCGGCCCGTATGCAATGCGGCACCGCACTGGCGGTCACACAGTTCGGCCCGAGCTACCACAGAGCGGCGGTGATGCAGGCGTCATTGGCAGTGGTCGGATCGCTGAGTGCAATCACGGTGTGGGTGATGGGAGCAAAGCTATCGTGGCTGATCGGTGGCATTTTGCTGGCTGCGGTGATTCCTTTCACACTGCTGGTGATTTTCCCGACCAACAAGCAGCTTTTAGACCCTTCTCTCGATAAAGATTCTCAACTTGCCCGGCAACTGCTAACTCGCTGGAGCAGGTTGCACGCAGTACGCAGCCTGCTGAGCGTGGTGGCGTTTTTGCTCTTCCTGATGTCTCTGCTCGCTTCATTCGCTAACCAATAGCGTGTAAAAACTCCTGTACCGCGGTGGCGAAGCCCGTGGGATTGTCGCCCATGACCGAGTGCCCGGCGCCGGGCACGACTGTAACCTGACTGTTGGGAATCACTACCCGCATCCGTTCCGCCGCCTCGGGTGTCAGGATGTCGCTCTCGCCGCCGCGAACGATCAGGGTAGGACAGCGAATCTTGCGCACGTCCTCCCACAATCCCTCGGGTCCAATGCCAGACCGACCGCTGGCGCCCAGGCGCTTTTGGTCGAACTTCCACGTCCACTTCCCGTTGGGCAGTTGCTTGAGGTTATGCGACAGGCGTTGGCGCAAGTTGTCCAGGGAGCGGCGCGGGTTGAAGCGATGAGCGCGCTCGACGAAAGCTTCGAACGAGTCCAACTCGTCGATCCGGGTGAAGTTCTGGATGTTCTCGCGGCCGCGCGTTTCGATCTCCGGTCCCACATCCACGATAATCAGCGCCCGTACGCTTTCCGGATGCCGAGCCGTGTAAGTGATGGCGTTAATCCCGCCCATCGACAAGCCGGTGAGAATGAAAGGGGGCAGTCCCAACGCAGAAACGAATGCAGCTACGTCCTCACTCTGAGTTTGGCGGCTGTAGTTACCGTCCGGCGCCCAGTCCGAGTCACCGTGCCCACGTTGGTCCAAGGCATAGACATGATAGTCGCCTCGTGCCACCGGCGCGAAATCGTCCCAAGAGTGCGCGGTCTGCGCGCCGCCGTGCAGGCACACGAACGGTGGCTTACCTTCACTTCCCCAGTCGAGGTAGTGAAAGCGTAGCCCACGTAGAGTGAGTATGTGGTCTTGATACAGGTTTGGCATAGTCCTCTCCTTATACCGAATCAGCGCTTAGCGGCGAAGTTTGCCGCGCAAGGTATTCGACTACCTCCTGTTGTCGTTCCTGTAGCTGGAGCAAATAAGGAACGGCTAGGCGTTGGTAGTCGAGTGGCGAGTGAGTCCTGCGAGCTGCTTCTAGGAAATGCCACATCGTTTGGATGTCCGCCTGGGCCTGGTGCAGTTGCTCGTCGCTAGTGATCATAATGTGACCTCGACAATAGGTTGGAACGCTCCAGTGCGATTACGTGAAAAAACCTCAAGCATGGCGTCTATATGCTCCTGCTCGACCGCTTCGGTCACCCAGAATACGTCCACTTGATAGGATAATCGACAGGCATCATGCTGGAAGACTTCAAGGTGAGGAGCAGTCAAGCTCACAGTGGTAAATCCTGCCGCCATTACCGCAAGGCAGTCAAGATCATTCGGGACGGGCTTGGCGGTAGTGAAACTGCCGAACAGATACAAACGACGCAGGTACTTCGTCTCGGAGAGCAGCCGGACTACTGTTTGCAGGCGACCAAACAAAAACTGCCTACGCGGTGTGCTTTCACCATATCGCTGACGGATCTCTTCGACGGTTAAAGTGGTGATCACTACTTTACCTTCTTCGGCGAGTTACTTCTCCGTTTCGTCTTCGGGTTCTTCTCTCTACTCGTTCTTTTCGTTTTCCCTTCCAACTCCTCCAACAAGGCTTTGGCATCTTTCAAATCTGCGGTGTCAAACCCCTCAGTGAACCAGCCGTAGATCTCGGCCAGCAGCTTTCGGGCTTCTTCTATCTTGCCCTGCTGCTGCCACAGCCGGCTCAAGCTCTTCACTGCTCGCAGTTCTAGCGACTTTGCTTGCTGTTTCCGTGCAATTTCGATGGCTTTGTTAAAGCATTCTTCGGCTTCCGACTCCGGACTCCGGACTTCGGACTCTGGACTTCTTGGAACTTGAAACTTGGAACCTGAAACTTGAAACTTTTGTAGTGTGAGTTCGCCTTTCAGCCGATACAGTTCGGCCTCCCAGAGGTGTTCCTCATTTTTGTTTACCGCAGCCAGCGCCTCGGCCAGCACAGTAAGTCCCTCTTTGACCTGCCTCGCTTTGCCATACGCCTCGGCTAGTAGGGCAAGAAAATATGGCCGGTCCAGCCCTGCCCTTGCGGCCTGTTGGGCGGCCAAGCCCTGACGCATCTGCGTAATCCCTTCCTCTACCCGTCCTTGCTCAGCCAGCACCCAGCCCTTTAGGCCCGTTACAAACGCGATCCAGTTCGGAAACCCCTGCTCAGTCGCGAGTGTCAGGGCTGCCTCTACCCGCTCTTTTACGGCTTGCCCCTCCCGGCGGGGTTGATGAAACCGAGCCGCATAGCCTAAGGCATAAACCAGGCTGAAAGGGTGAGACAGTTCCTGGGCCAAGGTGAGCGCCTCCTGGCTCCTCTTGAGGGCCTGGTCCGGATATCCCAGATGCCACAGAGCAAGGGCCGCACAGGATAGG
>JBGPOI010000464.1:0-4325 GCA_041487975.1 Binatia bacterium
AGTGCTGAGGACTGAGTGCTGAGGACTGAGTAAAGAATATCGTGCCTTTCCTATCCTACTCACTCCTCTTTCTTCAGTCGTCCGACTCGGCTATGGTCGGGCTGCCGCGGACAGTCTGGTTCGTCGCAAAGGAGGGTACGATGAAACTGTACGACTTCGCTCAGGCTCCTAACCCGCGTAAAGTCCGTGTGTACCTGGCTGAGAAGGGTATTCAGGTGCCCTTGCAGACCGTAGATCTAGGGAAGGGTGAGCAGCGTTCGCCCGAGTTCCTCAAAATCAATCCCCTCGCTGCGGTCCCGGTTTTAGAACTGGATGATGGAACCCGTATTCCCGAGTCGCTGGCGATCATCGAGTATTTCGAAGAACTTTATCCCAACCCGCCCTTGATTGGCACGGATCCGGTCTCGCGTGCGCGGGTGCGCGGCTACGAGCGGCGCTGCGAACAGGGTGTGCTGGCGCAGGCGACGACGATTTTCCAACATACCAACCCTTTCTTTGCTGGGCGGGTAGACCAGACGCCCAAGGTGGCGGAGATCGCGCGCAAAAATCTCACTGCTCGCTTAGCTTGGTTGAATGACGAGTTGAAGGATCGCGAGTGGGTCGCGGGCGACAAGCTTTCCATTGCGGATATCACCCTGCTGATCGGCGTAGGTTGGGCGAAAGTAGCCAAATATGACCTCGACCCCGCCTGGACCAATTTAGTCCGCTGGTACGATACGATGAAAGCGCGACCGAGCGCCAAGGCGTAAGAGGCTGCTGCAAATCCCTGCGTTCACCCTTCGACAGGCTCAGGGTGAACGGGTAGTGCGGTTTGGGAACCACCCGTATTCTGTCTGGCAGCCGTTCGTGCTGAGTCTGTCGAAATACGAACGGGGCTTTTCCCGGATTCAGTATGTCACCCCCTTCTCGGATCATCTCCCTCCTCACCGACTTCGGCACTCAGGACGCTTTTGTCGGGATCATGAAAGGCGTGATCCTGAGCATCAATCCGGCGGCTTCTCTTGTCGATTTATCACATGCTGTTCCTCCACAAGACATTATGGTTGGCGCGTTGATTTTACGGAGCGCGGCGCCGTTCTTCCCACCGGGAACGGTTCATGTCGCCGTAGTGGACCCAGGCGTCGGCGCTACGCGGCGCGCGCTGTTGATCGAGACCTCCAACGCGTTCTTTATCGGACCCGACAACGGACTTCTCAGTCTGGCCGCGCCCGCAGACACGGTGGTCCGTATCGTTCATCTCACTAATGCAGAGTATTTTCGTGCGACACGGAGCCACACATTTCATGGCCGAGATGTGTTCGCGCCTGTCGCCGCGCATCTGTCCCTCGGCAGAGCGCCTGAGCAGTTTGGTC
Organism: Binatia bacterium; assembly: GCA_041487975.1. Classification (GTDB taxonomy): domain Bacteria; phylum Desulfobacterota; class Binatia; order Bin18; family Bin18; genus JACQEL01. The sequence goes on from JBGPOI010000464.1 coordinate 1,353, forward strand.
CTGCGGTCCCTACGATGGAGCGGCTGACTCTCCCAGGAGTCGAACACCGCGAGACTGGGCTCACCGGCAGGGTGATCCACATCGACCACTTCGGCAACTTGATCACCAACATTTCCGAGGCTGATCTGCGGGCCTTTCCAAAGGAGGACCTTTTGGTTAGCATTGATGCCGTGCAGATTCACGGTGTTGTAGCCTCGTATGCCGCCGTTGAGATCGGCGCGTCTGCCGCGCTGATCAACAGTTGGGGCATGCTGGAAATTGCGGTGCGGAATGGGTCCGCGGCTCGACGCTGCGGAGTTCTGCCTGGACAGCCGGTACATCTTACTCCAACCTAGACAAAGAACACCACCATGCCGCTACCACTGCTCGAGGATCCTTATCACCAGAACAGACACCATTCGGCGTCGCCAACCGAAGTTCTACCCAGGCGCAAACTACCCCTGCTCCACATCGTTCTTTTTCTGGCTACATTACTCACGACTTCGATGGCCGGGGCATTCCAGCAAGGCGCCAACCCGCTCGCCGATCCGGCAACGCTCCTGGTGGGATTGCCTTTTTCCGCGACGCTGATGTCGATTCTGCTCTTCCATGAGATGGGCCATTATCTGTTGGCCCGTGTCCATGGCGTGTGGGCCAGTTTGCCCTATTTCATTCCCGGCCCGCCTTTTTTTGTCGGGACGTTTGGCGCCTTCATCCGCATGAAATCTCCGCCGGCCAACCGTCGTGCGCTCTTTGACGTGGGCGCGGCAGGACCGTGGGCGGGAGTGTTTCTGGCCATCCCAGCGGTGATCGTTGGGCTCTCGCTCTCTGAGGTGCGCCCGCTGAACCCACTCGATGAGGGTGGCATCATCCTGGGCGATTCGTTCTTGTTCTCCGCACTCTCCCGGCTCGTGCTTGGCATCTCGGCCGATGATGCCAGCATCGTCCTGCACCCCATCGCGTTGGCTGGCTGGTTCGGTCTGTTTGTGACATTTCTGAACCTTCTGCCGGTAGGGCAACTCGATGGCGGGCACGTGATGTACTCGCTGTTTGGCCGTTGGCACCGTTGGATCTCGCGCATTTCGCTCGTCGCGATCCTGATGTTGGGATTTCAAGGCTGGCAGGGCTGGTTTGTCTGGGTGGTTTTGCTGTCAATGCTTGGGCTGGATCATCCGCCCACGCTCGACCTCTATGCGTCACTTGACCCGCGGCGCAAGCTCTATGCTTGGTGTACGGTCGGCTTATTCGCCTTAACGTTCATGCCGGTGCCGATCTCCACGGCTGAGCGGCCGGCCATTCCTTCCGGCGAGGTCACGCATATCATCTATCACCCGGGCCAGTCTCCTACCACTCGGCCTTTTACCTTTCTCTATCGCCCATGAGTCAGCGTCTAGACTGGGACCAGTATTTTCTCACCATTACGCGGCAGGTGGCCGAGCGCTCGACCTGCAACCGCGCCAAGGTCGGCGCGGTGATCGTGCGAGACAAGAATATTCTTGCCACCGGCTACAACGGTTCTCCCGCCGGACTGCCGCATTGCACGGAAGTAGGGTGCCTGATCTACCAGTCGAAAACCCCAAGCGGTGAGGTTGAGGAGAACTGCTACCGCACTATTCACGCGGAGATCAACGCCATCGCTCAGGCGGCCAAGAACGGCGTGAGCATCCGTGACGCGGATATCTACGTGACTCACACCCCCTGCATCCATTGCCTCAAGGTGCTGATCAATACCGGCATCAAACGGATCTTCTACGAGAAGGAATACAAGCTGCACACCGTGCGTGAGATGCTCGGCGCCGCCGACGTGCTGCTACAGAAGGTCGAAGCGTAGGAGAGATCTGCCGGGGGGAGGTCCTTGCCTCTCCTTTGTGTCTTCAGTAGAGGTCCGATTCATCGGACCCCAAGAGGGCTTGATAAATCAAGCCCCTACAAATTCTTGGCAAAATTTCAATTACTGTACGCAACGCCGCTCTTACTGCGACGGCGCGGACTGCGCTGGAGGAGTGGGGGGGATGGCAGACTTTTCATAGTTCCCGAACTGCTTGACCGCTGCTAACAAGACCAGCGCGAGGACAAGCAGGGTGATGAGCAGGTCGAGCACGCTGAACCCCCGACGCGATTGTGCATTACCTGGCCAGCGGAAGATCCAGGCCGAAGCGGATTGTGAGTTGCGAAACGGGTGAGATGCCGGCGCAGCCATCGTCTCTATCCTCTGAGTTGAGCAACGAGCGCGATCAATAAATCGGTGCCTCGCCATCGGGGCGCCGATTCCAGCGCTTGTGAATCCACAGCCAGTGGTCAGGATATTGCTCGACCATCTGCTGAAAAACCGCGGTAAACTTGGCTGTGGTGGCGCGAAGGTCGGCTTCCTGATCTCCGGTACGGACCGGTTCAACCGGGGGCAGCACCACGATGCGATGCCGCCACGTTCCGCTCTCCCGTATCAAGAACGCTGGCACTACCGGTACGCCGGAGGCCAGGGCTAGGCCCGCAAGACCGGTGGAAGTTGAAGCCAGGCGAGAAAAGAAAGGCACGAACGTCCCCAGCCGGCCCGAAGCGTTCTGATCTACCGCCGCCACGACCAGTGCCTTGTGCCGGATGGCACGGAAAACTTCGATGCCAGCCGTGGTTTTCCGGATCACTTTGTTGCCGCAGCGTTCTCGCTCGTACACGATCAGATCGTCAATCAGCACATTACGCAGACGGCGATGAATAATGTGCACGGGAAACCCGTAACAAGCATGGGCATAGGCGAAGAGTTCCCAGTTGCCGAAGTGCCCGGTGAGAATCAACGCGCCAGTATTTTGCACTCCTGTGAGCAACTCTTGCCACTGCGCGAAGTCAGCGAAACGCACCCGCTCGCTGATATTGTCCCTGGTCAGCATATGCAGATGACAAAACTCCGCCATAAGCCGACCGAGGTTGAGCAGGCTCTCACGCAAGATCTGCTGGCGTTCAGCCTCACTCTTATGGGGAAAGGCGAGTGCTAGGTTC
>JBGPOI010000465.1:0-4322 GCA_041487975.1 Binatia bacterium
GCGCCACCGCGTTCGAGCCCCTGGGCAACAGCCGTGTGACGGCCCAGCTCACCCCTACCAGCAACGCCAGGGCAAACACGGCAAACAGTTGCGACCAGGCTGTGCGGTCCTTAATCCGCGCCCGCGCAACGCCCAGCTCCCCTTTAGCGTCGCGCAACCCTTCCTCACCGCCAAACCGACGGGCATACTCTGCGGCCGTCGCTTGGGCCCGGCGGAAGCGCTTGGCAATCAAGTACCACGTGTCCCACTGCCCGTTGCGGGCGCGCGCGCGGCTCAGCGTGACCCACAACCGATGGGGGGCCCTCTCACCATCGGCCAGCCGTCCCCGGGTGCGCTGGCGGGCAGTGCCCACAAAGCGCAGGGTGTGGAGGTAGTGGAGGATTGTAGGAGGAGCCTCTGCCTTCTCCCTTCGGGGGCGAACGCCGCTTGAGCTGCCGTCAGCCCCCATCGGTAGGAAAAATCGTCGGAACCATTTCCCTTCTGACGAGCCACTTGCGCACTTCCTCCAGGCACAACATGCCGACCGCGAACGGAAGGAGGAACAGCCACACGTCTGCGTCAATCGGCGCCGTCCCTAAGATAAGATGCCCCCAGTCTGTGTAGTCGATCAGCAAGAGCAGCGCTCCTTCGAACACTACGCCCCACAGAATCAGCCCGTTGCTGCCAAGACCGGTTGAGTAGACAGATCGGCTCGGGCTTCGGCACAGGAACACGTTGACCATTTGCAGCACGATGATGCCACTCAGGTAGGCAGTCGTGGCTGTCAGATAGAGGGGATCGGTAGGGGCCAGGCTTTGGCCGAACTTCCAGCCAGCCTCGTCCAACACAAAAAAGAATGTCGCCATGGCGCCCCCAGCTTCAATCAGTCCGAGAAACAAATACGCGCGCAGCGCCAGCGGCCAATTCAACAGCCGCTCGGTTTGTGGCCGGGGAGGGCGTAACATGACCTTGGGATCGGGTCTCTCTACGCCGAGGCCAAGGGCGGTGAGCGAGTCGGTTCCCATATCGATAGAGAGGACCTGGATGGGTGTGAGCGGCAAGGGAATGTTGAAGAGGGCAAACGCCAGGTAGGGAATCAATTCTGCCACATTATGGGTCAGGATGTAGGTGAGAAACTTCCGAATATTGTCGAACACGGCGCGGCCTTCCTCGATCGCGTTTACGATGCTGGCGAAGTTGTCGTCGAGCAGCACCATGTCGGCTGCCTCTCTGGCGACATCGGTGCCAGCAATACCCATCGCGATGCCGATGTGCGCATTTTTGAGTGCCGGGGCGTCGTTCACGCCATCTCCCGTCACCGCCACGACGTGTCCCTTTTGCTTCAGCGCACTGACAATCGACAGTTTCTGCTCCGCACTGACCCGGGCAAAAATGATTTCCGGCGCGTCCAGGGTTAGTTGTAACTGTGTGACCGAAAGGCCACGCAACCGTTCCCCCGTGACTATGACTGGGCACTGCGACTGGATGAGCCCGATCTCCCGCGCAATCGCGTGGGCGGTGCGTGGATGGTCGCCGGTGACCATGATCACTTTGACCCCGGCCTGCTGGCACTTGCGGATCGCTTCGGGCACTTCCGGGCGCGGCGGATCCTCCAGGCCGGCGAGGCCGGTAAAGATGAGGTCGCGTTCCGGGTGGGTACGATCCCCCTGGGATGCCAGCGTCCGGTACGCGAACGCCAGGACACGCAGCCCTTGCTCCGTCATGGCGTCTTGGGCTTCGAGGACTTTCTGTCGCTGGTCGCTGTCAAATGGATGCACCGCACCATCGATGAGTATCTCCGTACACAGTGGCACAAGCGCCTCAGGTGCCCCCTTGGCATAGAGCGTGGGACCTTCGGGCATGTCGTAAATTGTAGAGAGTCGCATCCGGCTGGCATCGAAGGGGATTTCGTCTACCAGGTGATACGCCGCATCTCCAGGCAGAATCTGCCGCGCCATTTCGACCAAGGCGACCTCCATAGGGTCGCCCAAGAGGGTCTTGTGGCCGTGGAGGTTGCTTTCCCGCAGATCGTGACACAGGCGCGCCGCCAGGAAAAACGGCTGGTAGCGAGCAGCGAGGATTGTCTGTTGCGTGTCCAGGACCGGCAAGGTCACGGTTTCGCCCACGAACAATTGCCTGACCGTCATCCGATTCTGGGTCAACGTGCCTGTTTTGTCGGTGCAGATCACCGTCGTGGAGCCGAGCGCTTCCACCGAGGGAAGATGGCGAATCAGGACCTTGCGCTTGGCCATGCGCTGGGTCGCCAGCACCAACGCCAAGGTGAGCGTTGGCAGCAGACCCTCCGGCACCATGGAGACAATAATGCCGATAGCGAAGATGAAGTCCTCCCAGAAGGGGAGCCCGATGGTCCAGCCCAGGGTGAAAAAGATGAGCCCGATCAGGACCGCGAGGAGCACGATCAACCGGCTCAAGTGGACGATCTCCTGGCGCAAAGGCGACACCACCTCACCACCGGCTTGCGTGAGTCGCGCGATCTTGCCGAATTCCGTGTGCATACCAGTGGCGAACACTACCGCTTTGCCTTTGCCAGAGGCCACTGAGGTCCCGGCGAGCAAGACGTTGCTGGCGTGGAGCAGCTCCGTGTCTGCGGAGGGCTCGGCGTTGCGTGGCTGTGGGAACGATTCCCCGGTGAGGGTGGCGTTATTAACCTGGACACCGAAGGCTTCGATCAGTCGGCAGTCTGTAGGAACGCGATCCCCTTGTTCCAGCAGGACGATGTCACCCGGTACGAGTTGCTCTACCAGCAGTTGTATCACTGTGTCCTCACGCACCACCTCGATGTGTTGTGGCAGGAACTCGCGCAGCGCGGCAATGGTTCTTTCGACCCGGTACTCTTGCCAGAGGGAGAATACACTGCTGATGACGATCACCGCGATGATGGCGTATCCGAGCCGAGCCATCCCTTGACCTGGCTCATTCCACTCCGCCAGGAAAGCAAGCGCGGCGGCCACCCACAGGATCACGGAGAAAAAGCGGGTCAGTTCTGTGAAAAAGCGCAGCAACAGCGACTCGCCCGCAATTTCTTCGACCCGGTTCGGGCCGTATTCCCGGAGTCTGCGGGCGGCCTCGGCCGACGACAAACCGTGTGCCGAGCTGTTCAAACTCGTAATAGCCTCAGCAGCCGAAAACTGACTAATCTTCATACGAGCACCGGCAACGCAAGATGGATCAAGAGCAACTGACGATGCAGTATTGTCCAGTTAAGCGGCAGTTGTGTGAGGTCACGACAATGTGTCTCGATCGCAACTCGGAAGGTGAGCGCCGTGTCAAACCGAGAATTCCCAGCGGATCGTCTCCGGTTACTTTTGCATGATCAGTGATAGCATAAAAAGGACAACTCCCAAGAGAATCATGGTCGGTCCTGGCCGGGTGGCACAAGAGGCGGACACCAGGACGCCGAGGACCGCAATGCCGCCGCCCAGCGTTGCCGCCAGCACGAGGTAGTGTTTCATACTTACACTCACATTGCGTGCTATCGCGGCCGGGATGATCGTCAAGGCCCCCATCAGGAGAGTCCCCACCAGCTTGATCCCCAGTGCGACAACGTAGGCAAACAAGAGAAGCAGGAGGAGATCATAGCCTCTGCCAACCCCACGCACCCGGGCTAACTCTGGCGAGACGACGCTGAAGAGAAAGGGCTTCGCGAGAACGAACACCAACACAGTGACGAGTCCAGCACTGCCGAGCATGAGCCCCAGCTGCCCGAGGGATAACGCAGGAAAGACGCCAAAGAGGGATTCGATCAGTTCCGGATCCGGGATGGTTAAAATGCCGACGGCTAAACTCGCCGTAAACAACAGCCCCACGAGTGCATCAACGGGAAGAGGACTTTTGGCTTCCAGCCACCAGATCAGCGGGGCTGCTGCCAAGAGACTCACGAGTACCCCCCAGAAAGGATCTCTCCCAGAGTAGAGCGCCAAGGCAATACCCGGGAGCGCGACGTGGGAGAGAGCATCGCCGACTAGTGCCATGCGCCGTAAGAGCACAAATGCGCCAATGCTCCCGGAAGCCACACCGATCAGCAGCGCCATGAGCAGCGCGGGCGTGAGTCCTGCGTCCATTGCGCTGTCTTTCACGCGGGCGGCCCCACACCGACGCGCCCGTACAACCTGGTGAGCGCGGGGGAATTGAGCACGTCCGTGGGCGTTCCATAACTCACCAGGGTGTTGTTCAGGCACAATACCTGACCGGCATGGCGGTACACGACTCCTACATCATGAGAGATGAAGAGGATAGTCGTGCCCCGGTCCTGCCGCAGACGCTCCATGAGGATATAGACCGTCTCCGCAAAGCCGATATCCACGCCGGCCGTCGGTTCATCA
>JBGPOI010000466.1:0-4307 GCA_041487975.1 Binatia bacterium
ATGGATTTAGAATTGCTCCAGCGCCAGTTGCAGGATTTTGCCATCGCCCATTACGGGGCGGGCGCGATTGTCAGCCAAGTCGAGGTTATGCCTGGCCATGCCGGCCTGAGCTTCGGCTTTCGCGTCGATTACCAAGAAGCCGGCCAGCCGCGCAACGAGTCCTTAGTCATGCGCCTGCCGCCAAAAGGAGTGCGGCAGAGCGGCAACACCGATGTGCTCAGGCAGGTCCCTCTCCTGCACGCCCTGAAGCGGCATGGCGTGCCGGTGGCAACCGTGCGCTGGTCCGGCAGTGACCTGCGTTGGTTTGAAGTGCCCTACATCATGGTTGAACGGCTGCCTGGCCGCACCTTTCGCTCGTCTGAGCCGGATCCCTCGTATGATCTCAGCCCGCAGGGAGTGGCGCACCTCTACCGTCAGGTCGTTCGCGCACTTACCCAAATTCACCAACTCGACTGGCGAAAAGAGCTGACCGGCTGGGAAGAGCCTCGTTCGCTCGAAACCGAGATCCGGTTCTGGGACAACATCTTGGCGAAGGCCGCGGAACCGCAGTGGGTGACCCAGGGCCAGGAAGTACGCGGCCTGCTTTTACAGACTCAGCCCAAGAACCCGTCCATCGGCCTCTTTCACGGCGACTTTCAGGGTTCGAACTTTCTCTTTGATGGCGAGAAACTGATGGCAGTCCTAGACTGGGAGATCTCCGGTATCGGTGGGCAACTCCTGGACCTGGGCTGGCTGCTAGTGTTCACCGATCCTGAAAGCTGGGACATTCCTTGCAAGCCTATTGCTGCCGTGCCACCGGCTGAGAAACTGATTACACTCTATGAAGAAGGCATGCACCGCAAAGTGCCAGATGTTGCCTGGTACCGTGCGCTAGCGGGCTACCGCTTCGGCGTCATCAGCGGTTTTAACATCATGCTCCACCGTCGCGGTAAACGTCACGACCCCGAATGGGAGCGTATTGCTTCTTCGGTAGCGTTTCTCTTTGGCCGCGCCAAGGAGCTGATTCTCAACTCGAAGACTTCCACAGAAAGAGGAGAAGGATGACAGACCACATCTCTCTTGGGGTGTTGATCGCTCTAGGTATCCTTGTGAACCTTTACGGGCTGATCGGATCGTCCGCTGACCTCCGTAGTAGTGGCGACTTCAGTCGCTACTACAAGCCAGTAAAATCAAGTGGCGGCGCTTGGTCCTTGTGGAGTATATACTTGGGATATACGTTGCGTTCTCATGAGGAGAGTACTCATGTTGGCTAAAGTGCAGAAATGGGGCAACAGCCAAGGCCTCCGGTTCCCAAAGGCCATTCTGGAAGAAGCCCATGTGAATGTAGGTGATGAGGTGCGTGTTTCCGTCCGAGGCCGGAAAATTATTATTGAACCGGTCGAAAAAGTCCGTGGGAAATACGACCTGAAAGAACTGGTATCAAGAATGCCCAAGAACTATCGCGTCGAAGAAGTCGAGTGGGGAACTCCCGTCGGGAAAGAAGAATGGTAAATGCCGTCCTATATCCCGAAAAAGGGAGATTTCGTCATCTTAACCTTTGATCCCCAGTCAGGCCACGAACAAAAAGGCCGGCGTCCGGCATTAATTGTGAGCAATAGTCTGTTCAATAAACACACCGGCCTTGCCATGGTGTGCCCTGTTACCAACACGAGCAGGGATATTCCCTTTCATGTGAAAGTTCCTGATCAGTCGTCACTCACAGGATACATTATGGTTGAGCAGATTAAGTCCGTTGATTTCGTCAGCCGGAAAATCAAGTTTGTAGAACAAGCACCTCAAGCCGTCCTCAACGAGGTTCTTAGTATTTTGGACGCGTGCCTATACCAGGATGCCTAAACAGCGACATGGAATAGGAAGCTCCTTGTCGTTCCCGGCCCCCTCGTAAAGTTTGACACAAAGTGGAGGCAGGCATACCATGCCGCTTACCCACGATTGTCCGGCTGCGCCTTTCTTGTTGAGAGCGGTGTCTATTTGTGAGGTTACCAGTCGCAATGGGAAATCCCTTTCTACGCTTCTCGTGCGGGCGCCGGTGGCAGCGGTACGTCACTCTCGTCGCGCTGCTAATGAGCAGTAGGCTGCTCACCGGCAGTGTAGATGCGGAAGAGCGCGCCCAACCCATCAAGATTGGGGTGCTGACGGAGTCGTGGGGGTCCACGCCGCCGGTGGGAGGCCTGCGGGACGGTCTGGTGGAGCTGGGCTACCGTGAGAACGAGCAGTTCGTTATCGGCGTCCGATTTACTCAAGGGGATATGGCAGCCCTTCCCGCTGCCGCTCGTGAGCTGATCCAGCAGAAGGTGGACATCATCTTCGCCGACAACGACAACGCGGCGAAGGCGGCGCAGATGGCAACCTCGCGGATCCCGATCGTCTTCGCCGGAGTGCGCGACCCACTGGGGCTGGGCCTGATCCAGAGCTTCGCCCGGCCCGGCGGCAACATCACGGGCGTCACTCATCTGGACCTTGAGCTGAGCCCGAAGCGCCTGGAACTCTTCCACGAGATCATTCCGGGCCTAAAACGGGTCCTGTTCCCCTACGATCCAACCAATGTCTCTGCCGTGGCGGCGGCGAGGATGTATCGCGAGGCTGCTCGCCGCCTTGGGATCGAGCTGGTAGAGCAGGCGGTGCAGACGCTGGAAGAGGCGCAGGCGCTCCTCACCCAAGTCCGCAAGGACGAGGTGGATGGGATCTTGAAGCCGCCCCCTGTCTCCTTAAATATTCCCGGCTTCATCCTGGAGACCACCGGGCAGCAGGGCATCCCGACCATGTTCGATGCAGCGTTTTGGGTCGAGCGCGGCGGACTTGCCAGCTATGGTCCGGACCTTCACGAAACGGGCCGGCAGGCGGCGCGCCTGGTGGATAAGATCCTCAAGGGGACGAAGCCGGCGGAGATTCCTGTGGAGGTGAACTCGAAGAGCGAGTTTGTTATCAATCTGAAGGTTGCGAAAGCCCTGGGGCTCACCATCGCGCCAGAGATGTTGTATCGGGCTGATCGGATCATCCGATAGAGAAAGGAGGATGAATTATGTTGGCGAAACGAACAAAAAATCTATCCTTATTAGGGGCGTTGATCGTCGGCGTACTGGGTGGAGCCCGTTTGGCCACAGCAGTGGAAGTCGGGGACAAAGCCCCAGACTTTACGCTTCCTAGCACGACAGGAAAAGATATTAGCCTGAGCCAATTTCAGGGGAAGCAGCTTGTCCTCATTGAGTTCTATGGCCAAGATTACTCCCCGGTGTGCGCGGCGAACCTCTCGGCCAGGAAGGCCGATTACAGCGAGTTCCAGCAACTGAACATCCAGATTCTCGGGATCAGTGTCAATAATCCCTTTTCTCAGAAGACGTTTGCCGACTCGCTCCAGCTGCCGTACCCACTACTCAGCGACAGGTCCCTGAAAGTCGCCAAGGCGTATGGCGTTGTGTACGGAACCACAGAAGGGAAGAATAATCCAGATCTTGAGGGTCTGGGCGCAAAACGGTCCTTTTTCCTCGTGGACCAGCAAGGAATCGTCCGGGGGCGGTGGATCGGTGAGGACGACTTGGCCGTCTTTTCCACTGAGGAGCTCCTGAAGGCAGCAGGGGAGATCGCGGAGAAGCCATAGAAGACGCTGGCAAAAAGAAGGCATCAGGGATGCGAGAGGCAATTCTTGGAGTGCGCAAGCCATGCTTGCGCTTTTGTCGCTCACAGCCATGCTGCAAGCGTAGAGTCGGCGAAGCACGGCTTCGCCAGTGAAAGGCGGGAGCGTGGCTCCCGCACTCCAAACCAAAAGGCGCGATGGACAACGTAGTCCTCTCTGAAGACTCCGCTCGAACTCAAGGCGGTCATACCACGCCTGGAAGCAGGGGCGGCGGCCGGTTACTGCGGCGGACGTTCCTCATTGCCCTCGTCCTGGTGAGCGGCGGACTCCTCACCAGCGGTGTGGTTGAGCTTTTCTTCCGCTACCGCGAGAGCGTCGAGGGCATCTGGACACTGCAACGGGAGATGGCGCAAGGGGCGGCTTTTAAGATCCAACAGTTCGTGCAGGACATCGAGAAAACGATGCGGGCATCTACGCAGACGCCAGACATTGTGGCCGCCGGGCTGACGCAGGCCTACCGGTTCCAACTCATCAAGCTGCTGAAAGTCACTCCCGCGATCACCACGGCTACGGTGTTGGATGCCAATGGCCACGAACTGATTAAGGAGTCACGAGTGGAGATGACCCGGCCGGAGGACTTGAGGGATCGCTCCTCGGACGAAGCCTTCGCACAGACTCGGAAAGGGGCATCGTTCTTCGGCCCAGTATACTTCGTAAGGCAATCCGAGCCGTA
>JBGPOI010000467.1:0-4291 GCA_041487975.1 Binatia bacterium
ACTGGAAGCTAAAACTCCAGGGGTTGAAGTTCCGGTCGGGTTTAGCCATAAGCCGAACACGAACGCCCACGCCGAGTATTCACTCTATGTGCCGGAAAATTACACGCCGCAGCGGACCTGGCCGCTCATCGTTTGCCTGCATGGAGGATACGGCCGAGGTGATGACTACATCTGGACCTGGCTGCGACCGGCCAAGAGCAAAGGATATTTGCTGCTTTCGCCGAAGTCTGCCGGCCCTACCTGGTCGGTCTTGAACCCGCCGCTGGATATCCGCTCGATCCAGGCCATGCTGGAGGAGGTGTGCGCGACGTATGCCGTAGATCGGCGGCGCGTCTACCTCACTGGCCTTTCGGATGGAGGGACGTTTACCTATCTCTTAGGCTTGTCGTGTGCCGATCTGTTTGCTGGGGCCGCCGTGGTTGCCGGAGATCTGCATCCCATGGTGGACCCACTGCTGCGAAAAAAGGAGGGGAAAGCCCTGCCGCTGTTGATCGTGCATGGCGTGCTGGACTTTATTTTTAATATCGAATCCATTCGCCAGTCACACACTTTGTTGCAGAAGCTGGGGTACAACGTCACTTATCAGGAGCTGCCCGACTGGGGCCATGCGTACACCTACACCATTAACGAGCAGCGGGTGTTGCCGTGGTTCGAGAGCTTAGGCAGTAATGAGGACTGAGCGATGAGGACTGAGCTAGAACAAATTGTTGATTGGTTCATTGAGTCATTGAAACAATGACTCAATGGTTCAATGACTCAATCTTCGACACTCAGTCCTCAGTCCTCGTTACTCATTACTGTCAGGGCAAATGCTTCACCCCCTCTTCGAGGCGCTGCTCTAACTTGTCAACCTTGCTTGGATCCAGATTGGTGCGCTGAGCTAAGATCTTTCCCCACGAGTCACCCTCGTATTTCTGAAAACGCTCTGGGTTCCACAACTCAGCGCGTTTGAATGACCTGGGGCAGTGGAAATAACATTCCTCCACCTTTACCTCGATGGCAAGCTGCGCCGGGCGACCGCGAGCGCTGAGCCGCTCCAGGATAGGCGGATCATCGACAATACGCGCCTGGCCGTTGATACGCATGGTCCATTCTTCACCCGGAATGATGAAGATCATGCCGATGTGGGGGTTTTCCAGAATGTTGCTGATGCCCTGAAACATCTTGTTACCCGAACGATCGGGCAGATACAGCGTGTGCTCGTCGGCGATATGGATAAACCCCGGCGGGTCGCCTTTGGGAGAGGCGTCGCAACGGCCTTGCGCGTCGGCCGTGGCGACAATCACAAACGGACACTGAGCGAGAAAGCGGGCTGCCGCCTCGTCAATGTAGGGAAGTTTGTGTTTCACCGTCAGGTCGTCAGGCGGGCCAAAACGTTCGCAGAGGTCCTCAGGGATGCGTGGAGCTGTTGGGGATAGACTCATTGTGGCCTCCTTTTCCCACTGTAGATTAGGACAATTTGCGCGGTGATGCAAAGGACGGTAGTGGCGCAGTACTCCGTCCACCTGAAATTGAGGGACTGTCATTCTGAGCCGGAGTACAACGGAGGCGAAGAATCTCTCGGCAGCGCTGCCACAACGAGATTCTTCGTCGCTGCGCTCCTCAGAATGACATCCATCGTAACCACATAGACAAAGCCTCACCACAGGGCTTGATGAATCAAGCCCCTACAAGTCTGGCGGAGCCGGCGCAGTAAAGATCTGCTGCTGGAAGGCGTCAGCGGCACGCAACACGGTCGCGTCTTCACCGATCCGGCCAATCAGCATCATCCCGACCGGCAGGCCCTCCGACATCCCACAGGGCACGTTCATGGCCGGATGCCCGGTCACATTGAACGGAGCGGTGTTCGGCAACATCTCGAATGCGCGGGCGACGTACTCTTCACGGCTGACATCAGCCGGCGGGATGTGTGTCGCTTTAAGCGGCAGCGTTGGCATCACCAGCAAGTCGCAGTCGCGCAGCGCGGCGTCATACGCCGCGGTTAATGAGCGGGCAAGGTTCTGCGCTTTCGCATAATAACGGCCATGATAATGGTCCTGCATGTAGCACCCCAGCAACATAAACAGCTTGACCGTCTCCGAGAAGTCGTTCGCCCGAGTGCGGCGGCCGCGCGCGAAAGCATCGAGGAGACTGGTGGTGTAGTGTCCTTTCCAGTTCGTGCCCATGCCGTTTCTCAGCACCATCGTCGCCAGCGACCCCTCCACACCGATGGCATTCAAAATGTGACGCCCATCGCGGTGCCAGGGGATGGACACGGTCTTCACCTCAGCTCCGAGCCGTGCGAAGGCATGTGCAGCCGCAGTGACACATTCATCGACGTCCCTCTCAGACAGTCCTTCCCAGCCAAAACCTTCCTGCACGATCCCCAGTCGCAGGCCGCGTACCCCTCCGGACAGGGCGCGCGTGTACGCTGCTCCTTACAAGCCTGCATGTTGTCGCGGATCGAGCCCGTCCGGCCCGGCGATAACTTCCAATAGCAGAGCCACATCAGCCACTGTTCGCGCCATCGGGCCAGTGTGGTCTATCGTCAGTTCGATCGGGAAGATGCCGGTGTACGGCACCAGTCCATAGGTCGGTTTCAGTCCACAGATACCACACCAGCAACTCGGCATACGGATTGAACCGCCCTGGTCTCCACCGATCGCCAGGTCCACCGCACCGGTGGCAACGAGCGCGGCGCTGCCGCTTGAAGAGCCGCCAGTCATGCGCGTGGGATCGTACGGGTTGCGTACCGGACCGGTATCGCTCGTATGGCTGCCGCCGGAGACACAGAGGTGCTCACACACCGCCTTGCCGAGGATCGTACCGCCGGCATCGAGGATGCGCGTCACGACGGTCGCATCGATCTCAGGCACATAGCCCTCCAGCACGCTGCTCCCGTTCATCATCGGCACGCCGGCCACACAGACATTGTCTTTGATTGCCACAGTCTTCCCAGTCAGGGGTCCGGATGGCGCCCCTATGATCTCGGTCCGCCAGTACCATGCGCCCAGGGGATTATCTTCAGGTTGAGGGCGGTACCCTGGGCTGCGCGGGTATTTAACCGGCAACGTAGGCTCGGTCAGCTCGTCGAGACGCGCATAAGAGGGCAGCATGCCTACAATCAGGCCACGGAAGGATTCGAGGTCTTGTGGGGAGAGGCTCAGCGAGAAACTCGCGGCAATGCGCGCGAGATCGTCGAGGGTTGGTGGTTTTACTGCCATGGGTCATGCCTCCTTTTATAACGATTGATTCATTGAGTCATTTTGTCATTGGTTCATTGTTCATTGATTCATTATCTCATTGTTCTAATGATCCAATCCTTCAATGGTTCAATTCTTCAATGATTCAATGTCTCAATGGTTCAATGACTCAATTCCTCCAACAGCGCCTTCGCCTCCTGCAAGTCTGCCGTATCAAACCCTTCCGTGAACCAGCCGTAGATCTCTACTAACATTTGGTGAGCGTCTTTTTGCTTTCCCTGCTGCTGCCACAGACGAGCCAAACTCGTTGTCGCTCGTAGCTCTAGCGACTTTGCCTGCTGCTGCCGGGCAATTTCAATGGCTTTCAGAAAACACGCTTCGGCTTCCGCCTCCGCTTGGGGGTTGGGGGTTAGGGATTGGGGGTTGGTAACTGACAACTGACTACTGGCAACTGACAACTTTTGCAGCGTCAGCTCGCCTTTCAGCCGATACAGCTCCGCCTCATAGTGACGCTCCCCATTCTTATCTATCACAGCCAGCGCCTCGGCCAGCGCAGTCAACCCCTCTTCTACCTGTCCTGTTTTTCCATACGCCTCAGCCAGCAAGGCAAGATGGTACGACCGCCACAGTTCTGCCCCCGTGGCCCGGTGGGCGGCTAGGCCTTGACGCATCTGAGTAATCCCCTCCTCTCCCTGTCCCTGCTCGGTCAGCACCCAGCCCCGCAGGATAGTCCCCAACGCCAACCATAAAGGAAATCCCTGCTCGGTCGAGAGTGTAATAACTGCCTCTGCCCGCTCTTGGGCTGTCTGCATCTCCCGGCGGAACTGATGGAGCATGGCAGCAAACAATAGGGCCTCAGCTAGACTATGGGGGTGAGACAACTCCCGGGCCAGGGTCAGCGCGTCATCACTACTCTTAAGAGCTTGATCCGGAGAGCCGAGGTGCCACAGGGCCCAAGCCGCAAAGAAGAAGCAAGTCACCCCAGGGTTCTCGCCGTAAAGGAAGGCAAGAGAGCGATGCTGCTGGGGATCATAGGAGGCAATCCCCTGCTCCAAATGCTCTCGGGCGGGGACAAACTCTCCAAGCCATAACCAGGCTGCCCCCAACGC
>JBGPOI010000468.1:0-4290 GCA_041487975.1 Binatia bacterium
GGCGCTTCCCGCTGACTGCGCCTCTGGAAGGAATCATCGTCCAGGCGGAGATTACCGCCGGTCAGCAGGTCGATACCACCACTCCGCTTTTCACTATCGCCGACCTCTCCACCGTGTGGATTGAAGCTCCCATCTTCGAAGGCGATCTCGACAAGGTGGAGCGCAAGAATGAGGCAACCATCCGCGGCGTAGGGGAAGAAGGGGTAGTCTGGACGGGAACGCCGATCTACGCCGGAGAGGTTGTGGACCCGCTCAAACGGGCGGCGAACCTGCTGTATGTCGTGGACAACACGGCCGGCCGGCTGAAGCTGGGGATGTCGGTCACCATAGCGGTCCCGGCTGGGCCGGAGAAACAGGCAGTGATGGTGACCGAGGCGGCGCTAGTCGAGAGCGGCGGAGGAAAAGGGGTCGTGTATATACGCCGCAGTCCTACTTTGTTTGTTGAGGAAGAAGTCACTATCGGCATCAGGCAGGACGGTCTGGTGGCGGTCACGGGAGAAGTGCAAGAAGGAAACGACATCGTTGTGATTGGCGCGCCGGAACTTTTTGGCAAAGTGCCAGGCCGCCTCCCGGCTGCGGAGGAAGAGTAGGGGCAACCCCACGTGGTTGCCCTCCCGCTGGGCGGCCACACAGGGCCGCCCCTACATCAGAGGAACCCGCTAAAGTGGTAGCCCGGATTGTTCTCTTCTCTCTGCACAATCGTTTGATCGTCTTGAGCCTGGCCGCTCTGCTCCTCTTGGTCGGAGTTGTCGCGGCCAGCCGGTCCCCCTTGGATATCTTTCCCGAGTTTTCTCCTCCTCAAGTGGTTGTGCAGACTGAGGCGCCAGGTCTCTCCGCGGAAGAGGTGGAGGCTTTGGTCACTATCCCGCTGGAGTACGCGCTTAATGGAACCAGCTTTCTCACCACCCTGCGCTCTTCCTCAGCGCCGGGGATCTCGGTCATCACCGCTATTTTTGCCCAGGGGAGCGACGTGCTGGCGGATCGCACCCTGGTGAACGAGCGCCTGGCGAGCGCGGCCGGCGCGCGGCCGCAAGGCGCCGGTCCTCCGCGCATGACCCCTCTCACCTCTTCCACCGGGACATTAATGACCATTGGCCTCACCTCCACAAACGTATCCCCTATGGACCTGCGGACCCTGGCAGACTGGGTTGTCCGTCCCCGACTGCTGGCGGTGTCGGGCGTCGCCGGGGTGGTGGTCTACGGCGGCCAGGTGAAGGAATATCAGGTCTTGGTCTCGCCGGAGCGACTCAACCGCTTTGACCTCACCCTCGAAGAAGTGGAAACAGCCAGCCGCGACGCCACCGCGCTGATGGGCGTCGGCTATCTCGACCGCCCCACGCAACGTCTGCCCATCCGTGGGGACGGCATGGTCAAAGAGGTCGCTGATTTACAAGCGGCTCTGGTGAGCATGAGGGACGGCACGCCGCTCACGTTGGGACAGGTGGCGGAGGTGCGCGTCGGCACGGCGTTGAAGGTGGGGGATGCAACCGTTGAAGGAGAAGACGGCGTCCTGCTGATTATTGCCAAGCAGCCCGGCGCGAATACACTGGAAGTGAGTCTGCGAATGGAACAGGTTCTCGACACCCTGAGTACGGCACTGCCCGCGGGGGTGCGCCTCCACCGCGGCCTTTTCCGTCAGGCGACGTTCATCGAGAGCGCGCTGACCAATATGCGCCGTGCCTTACTGTTGGGAGCAGTCCTGGTGGTCGTGGTTCTGCTCGCCTTCCTCTCCGACTTGCGCACTGCGTTCATCAGCCTGACCGCTATTCCCCTCTCGTTGCTCGCGGCGGTGGCGGTGCTGTGGGTCTGGGGGGCTCCGCTGAACACCATGACCCTGGGCGGGCTGGCGATTGCCCTTGGCGAGGTAGTGGACGATGCCATCATCGACGTGGAAAACATCCACCGCCGGCTGCGGGAAAATCGCCGCCGGCTGACTCCTCGCCCTGTGCTTCAGGTCGTTTATGACGCCTCTGTCGAGGTGCGCAGCTCCGTCGTGTATGCCAGTTTCATCGTTGCCCTGGTCGTCCTGCCGCTGTTCTTCATGAGCGGCGTGCAGGGACGCATCTTCACTCCCTTGGGGGCCGCTTATCTGCTCTCCATTCTCGCGTCCCTCGGCGTAGCACTCTCAGTAACCCCGGCTTTGGCTCTTACCTTGCTCACACACAGTCAGGCTGAAAGAGAAGAGGGGAGATTGGCGCGCCGCCTGAAGGACCTGTACCGACACCTCCTGCCCCTGTCTCTTGCGCATCCTCGGCAAGTCGTGGGAGTGACCTTTGCGCTCATCCTCGTGTCTGCTGCCGCCCTCGCTTTTTTGCGCAGCGACTTTCTGCCTGAGTTTCATGAGGGCAACCTGATTATGCAGATGACCGCCCCGCCGGGAACCTCTCTAGAAGAGTCCGTGCGCATGGGCAAGCGAGTCAGCCAACTTCTCAAACATATTCCTGGAGTGATTTCAGTAGGACAATTTTCCGGGCGGGCCGAACTCTCCGAAGATACCTGGGGACCGGAAGCCAGTGAGTTCAACATTACGTTGGACCCTGAGCAGGAACAATACGCCGAGGTGACCGAGCGCATTCGCCAAGAACTTGCCACCATTCCCGGATTCTCGTTTAACGTCCTGTCCTATCTCAAGGAACGGATGGAAGAAGTGATCTCCGGAGCAACAGCCCAGGTCGCGGTGACTATTTTTGGACCCGACCTGTCCAGGTTGCGCGCCCTTGGTAAAAAAGTGGCCGAGACGATGAGCACCATGCCTGGCGTCATAGACCTCTACATGGAGCCGCAAGTGGAGATTCCCGAAGTGACTCTCCACTTTGATCGGCAGGCCGTGGCCCGCTACGGTCTCACCATGGGACGGCTCAAGACGCTGCTGACCACCGCCTTTCTGGGAACTCCCGTGGCCGAGATCTACGAGGAAGGAAGAGTGTCTCACCTTGTGGTTCGCTTTGCTGACGAGGCCAGGAAGGATGTGGAGACGTTAGGGAACACGCTCATTGCCATGCCGGGAGGCGCGCGCGTGCCGCTGCGGGCGCTGGCTGCCGTGCAGATCGAGAAGCGTCCTAATGTCATTAACCGCCAAAACGCCTCCCGCCGCTTGGTGGTCCAGTGCAACATCTCTGGTGGAGACGTCGCTGGCGTGACGCGAGCGATCGAGCGCCGCCTGCGCGAGGGTATTGCCCTGCCGCAGGCATATCACCTGGAGATTGGCGGAGAGTACCAGGAGCAGCGTTCCGCTCGCCGGGAACTCGGGTTGTTGGGAGCAGCCGCGCTGCTGGGGATTTTCCTGCTCCTCTACGCCGACTTTCACTCGCTGCGCTCTTCTCTGCTGGTGCTGGTGAGCCTTCCTCTGGCCTTTATTGGCGCGGTGTGGGCGGCGATCATCTCAGGCGCCGACCTGTCTCTTGGCTCCCTGGTCGGCTTCCTTGCCCTCTTGGGCATTACCGCTCGCAATGGCATCATGCTCCTGTCCCATTACCGTTACTTGCGGCAGGAAGGAAGTCTGCCGTTCGGCCGCGAGCTGATCATGCAGGGTTCGCTTGCCCGCCTCACTCCTATCCTGATGACTGCCCTGGTTGCCGCGCTGGGCCTCTTGCCCCTCGCCCTGAGCGGCGAGCGGGCTGGTCAGGAGATCGAACATCCCATGGCGGTGGTGATCCTCGGCGGACTATTCACCTCTACTTTGCTCAATCTCTTCGTGGTGCCGGCAATGTACCTGCGCTGGGGCGACGAGCGAACCAATAGTTGATAAGGAGAGAGAAAAAGAGTCGAGGTGAAACGACGGATGAAAGCCATCATTCTCGCTGCCGGCATTGGCAAGCGGTTCAAGGAAGTTACCGACCAGCGGCCCAAGTGCCTGATCGAGATTCAGGGGAAAGCGCTCCTGGGACGAACCCTCACCGCTCTGGGCGCGGCCGGGGTCACGGAAGCAGTGATAGTGATTGGGTATCGCGGGGCGATGATCGAGCAAACAATCGGTTCTGGGTGCGCTGGAGTTCGGGTGCGCTACGTGTTCAACGACCGCTACGAGAAAGGCGCGATTCTTTCCCTGTGGAGCGCGCGTGAGGAATTCGACGACGACATTCTGATTATGGACGCGGATGTGCTTTTCCCGGTGACGCTGATTGCCCGGCTGGTGCGCTCCACCCATACAAACTGTTTTCTGCTTGATGCCAGCGCCGTCAACACCGGCGAAGAACAGATGCTACTGACTCGTGGCGGTCGCGTGCTCAACATCGTCCGTGGCGGCTCGGGTGATTTTGAGCTGATCGGCGAATCCGTCGGGTTCCTCAA
>JBGPOI010000469.1:0-4280 GCA_041487975.1 Binatia bacterium
CGACGTACACTGCATCTTTGCTTGCACTGGGCATGGCATGCCTCCTCTGCTGTTACTCTCTCAGTTCCGCAAAGGACCGGATGTATCCGCTCCCTCGACAGGGGCTTGATATAGGGATCCCATTTGACTCAGGGAAACGAGAAACATCGTCTGCCCTTTAGACAAGGGGCTTAAAGCCCCTTGTCCCCAGAGCCAATCCACGGCTCATTCAGGAAAACTATAGTGTCAAAACGGGTTCAAGGTTTAACGTTACCAAACCCTAGTACCCAGCCCCTAGCACCCAGCCCCCAAGGGGATTGAATCATTGAACCAGAAGGTAGGCCGGAATAAGCGGAGCGTTTCCGGTCTAGACGAGCACGCCGGGAACGGCCTACGGCCTTATCCCGGCCTACGACTGAGAAAACGGTATGTCTCCTCGCTCAAATGAAAACCGCTGTAAGTTAGAGAAGAACACGTCATTGCGAGGAGCGCCAGCGACGAAGCAATCCCCCTGGAAATCAGAGATTGCTTCGCTCTTTACAGTCGCTCGCAATGACACACGTGCTTATCTTAATGCCATTGGCCTGCTCTTGGGTGAGGATTATCTCTTTTAGTGTAACTCTGCCAACAGCGCCCTGGCCTCTTGCAAATCCTTCGTGGCAAATCCTTCCGTAAACCAGTTGTAAATCTCTGACAACAGGCTGTGAGCTTCGTGATGCTTGCCTTGACTCTGCCACAGACGGGCCAGGCTCGTGGTGGCACGCAGTTCGAGGGATTTCGCCTCTTGGCGGCGGGCAACATCAATAGCTTTGAGGAAACATTCCTCTGGGGAAGAAACGGAGAAGTGAGCAGGCAAAGACTGAATCGGAGAACCGGAGAATCGGGGAACCGGAGAAGAAGACAGACTTTCTCTTCTTCGAGTCTCCCATTCTCCCCGTCCCCGATTCTCCGATTCTTTTTCAGGCGCCTCCGATTCTCCGATTCGGAGCGACAGCTCCCCGGCAAGGCGGTAGAGTTCCGCTTCGTTCCAGCGTTCCTCAGTCTTCTCCACCAGAGCGAGCGCCTCGGCGACCACCCTCAGTCCTTCCTCCGCCTGACCGTCTTGCGCAGAGGCCTGGGCCACCGCGCCCAGTAATAGTGGGACATATATCTCTGCCTCTGTAGCCCGCACAGCAGCCAGCCCCTCCCGGAGCTGCACCAGTCCTGCTTCTCTCTGCTCCCGTGCACCCGACAGCAAGGCACGCTCGACGAGTGCCCAGCCCTGCAGGCTCGTCCCATAGCCCAACCACCATGCAAACCCGTGCTCGTGAGCGAGGGTCAGTAACGCCTCCGCCTGGGCGTGGGCCTCTTGGCCCTCGCGGCGGAACAGATGCACGCGGGCCACAGCAGCCAGCACCGCCACCAAGCTCAAGGGATGCGACAGGGCTTGGGCTACGGAGAGCCCGTGACGGGCTCGCTCCAGGGCTTGGTCTGGGTAGCCACGACACCAGAGGGTCTCCGCTGCACAGCCCAGAGCCAGTAACCCCGGGTCCAGTCCCATATGGTAGGCCAGGTCGCGGTGGTGCTCGGGGTCGTAGAAAGTCCCAACTTGGTCAAGATGCGCTTGCGCGGGGGTGAACTCTCCAAGCCAGTGCAATGTTCTCCCCACCACTGCCTGGACCACGAGGGACAGGGTGGAATCCTGCTGTCTGTGGGCGACGGGGAGGAACTGTTCCCCCAAGGCGAGCGACGCTGTGAGATTCCCTCGCGCAGCGTAAAATGCCGACCGCCCAGACAGGACTTGCGCGACCTGGAGCGGCTCTCCTACCTGTAGACACAACTCCTGCGCTCGGGTGTAGGTCTGTTCCACTTCGGCGGCACCATACCCCTTCGTGGCCATTAACGACGCGCCGAGACTGAGGTGGAGGGTGAGTTCTTGGCGGGCTCGGGCGGTGGTGTCCGGCAGACTCCCCAGCCAGGCTAGGGCGGCCGTCAGGTGGTGGACCGCTTCCGCGTGCGCCGACTGCCGCGCCGCTTGCTGTCCCGCCAGACTGAGATACGCCACGGCCTTTGCGGCATTGCCACTGCGACTGTAATGATGCGCCAGGTCGCTGTAGTGGTCTTCCAGGTTGGCCTGGTTCAGTGCTTCAATCGCCCGCGCGGTTTGCTCGTGCAGGACTTTGCGCCGCTCTTGGAGCACCGTGCCATAGGCCACTTCCTGCGTCAGAGCATGCTTAAAGAGGTACTCGACTTCCGGGAACGCGGGCTGTTCGTAGAGAAATTCTTTGCGTTGGAGGGAGGCAAGGAGGCGATACACTTCGTCTTCGGGCTGGGTGATAACCTGGCGGATCAGACTCACAGGGAACTCGCGACCGATGACCGCGAGCTGTTGCAGCAGGGCTTTCTCCTCTGGAGCCAGGCGGTCGATGCGGGCGGCGAGCACGCCTTGGACCGTGGTCGGGATTTGTAGGGGCACCCCCATGTGGGTGCCCTCCGGAGGGCGGCCACGCAGGGCCGCCCCTACACCGTCGCGCACCAGCACCCCCTGCTCCATTAACTCCTGGACAATCTCTTCCATGAAGAACGGCGTGCCTTCGGTCTTTTCCAGAATAAGCTGCTTGAGTTGGTGCAGTGCCTCGGTATTCACCCTCACCCTGTCCCTCTCCCTAGCAGGGAGAGGGGACCCGTGTTCGCCCAGCAGAACAGCGAGGAATTCTTCCGCTTCCGCTTTGCCGAATGGCGCCAAGCGCAGTTGGGTGTAGTACGTCTTCTGCCCCCACTCCTGGCGGTATTCAGGCCGGTAGTTCACCAGCAGCAGAATCCGCGCGCTGGCCACACTCTCACTCAGGACATTGAGGAATCCTTGCGTCTCACTATCGATCCAGTGCAGGTCTTCAAAGATGAGGATCAGTGGTTGCTTGAGACTCTCCCGCAGAAAGAGCTTCTTGAGCGCCTCAAACGTCCGTCGCCGGCGAATCTGCGGGTCCATCTGCTGCAACGGCGAGAGCTGCTCATCCACCCCCAGCAGGGCAAACAAATAGGGCAAGGTGTCTTCCAGGCTGCGATCGAGCGTGAGTACTTTCCCGGTGACTAGCTCTCGTCGTTTGCGTTCGTCATCCTGCGCCTGGATGTCAAAGTAACTCTTGAGCAGTTCAATCACTGGTAGATAGGGCGAGGCCTTGCCATGCGAGACCGAGTAGGCTTCGAGCACGAGGCAACCAGCTTGTGAGAGGGGCTTGAATTCGTAGAATAGGCGGGACTTGCCCAAGCCTGGCTCACCCATGACCCCGACAATTTGTCCGTGGCCGACTTTGGCTTGCTCCAATGTCCGCTGCATTTGCTCCAGTTCGCTGTGACGACCGACAAAGCGGGTGAGGCCACGTCGGGCCGACACTTGCAGTCGCGTGCGCAGCGGTCCTGCTCCCAGCACTTCATAGACATGGAGCGGCTCTTCCACTCCTTTGATCTGCGTCTGGCCCAGGTCTTTGAACGCAAAATAGCCATCGGTTAGCCGGTGCGTGTAGGCAGTGACAAGAATGGACCCAGGCGCGGCCAGTTGTTCCATCCGGGCCGCGAGATTCGTGGAATGTCCGACTGGGACATAATCCGCATGCAAGTCATCTTTGCGAATCGAGCGCAGCACCACTTCCCCGGTGTTTACCCCCACGCGCATCAAGAGGGGCGGGTGGCCTTTGGCTCGCAGGGTGTCGGCATACCGCCGCATCTCTTCCTGCATCCGCAGCGCGGCATACAGCGCTCGCTGGGGATGGTCCTCATGGGCAAGCGGCGCACCAAACAAGGCAAAGATGCCATCGCCCAACGCTTGCGCTACATACCCGTCATAGCGATGGACCGCATCCATCATGAGCTGCAACGCCGGATCAATAATCGCTCGGGCCTCTTCGGGATCAAGTCCTTCGATTAACGCCGTCGAGCCTTTGAGATCGGCAAACAAGGCGGTGATGGTCTTGCGCTCACCGTCGGTGGCCCCACGGGCTTCCAGCGCGGCTTGCTCGGCGCGGATACGTTCGGCAAGGTGCGGCGGGGTGTAGCTAATGGGTCTAGGGTCTAGAGTCTGGGGTCTAGAGTCCGAAGAGGTTGTTTGCCCTTTCTCCGTTTCCCCGTTTCTCCGTTTCTCCGTTTCTTCCTGTGTCTTCCCGCCTGTCCACACCAGCATCTTGCCGTCTTTGTCAGCGGCCACTTCCCGAATGTCAATGAGTTCCTCTTTGAGGACGGCCAGAGCTTCGTCATCCAGATGGAACTGATATTGCACTGACCGGTAGCTCACCCGCTCGTGTTTTTGCAGGAGCGCCTCGACTTGC
>JBGPOI010000470.1:0-4274 GCA_041487975.1 Binatia bacterium
CTACGGCTCCTCGCAATGACAGGACTCTCCATCTACTCATGAAGTCGGGAAGTTATTAAATTTTTGATCCTTAGATTCACGGCAATAATCTCGTCTGTGCGGCCTTCGACTTCGCTCCGCTACGCTCAGGCCGAACGGGATTGCTTTTTCTCGGTCAGGTTATGAGGTGTGTAGATACCAATGGCTTGAGCACGGGGCAACTGCTCTGTAGGGTTCTATTCCGTTTGCGTTAGCCCATTCGCCTGTTTCTGGTCCGTTGCCAGATCGCCGAGCAGATTCATCAAGATGTGCTGGATGTAGAAGAAGAGTTCATTACGGTTCACCATCGCCATGCTACCCTTTTCCCAGGTTGTGGCGAGAAGGGGAGGGGGGTCCGACGCTGCCGTGGCCTGGCAGGTGCTGGACGTTCCTTGGGCCAGCATGGCGAGCCGCTTGACTTGCACGGTGAGATAAAAGCTCACTGGAGCGTCATTGTTTGCTCCGCCGACGACTGAACTCAGACGAATATAGACGATTGGCGCTTTGGCGGGGTCTTGCGGCTCGATCACAGCGAAACCATCCTTCCCGAGTTGTTGGACAGCGAGGGCGTAGAGTTGTTCCTTGCGCAGTCCTGTCGCCTGCATGTCCCGATTCAGATCCTCAACCACAATGCGTACTGCCGTGAGTCCGGTCAGGCTGCGATTGACCGGCGCGGTCACCGCCTGGAGCTGCCCGGTAGAAATAATGGACAACAGCGCCACCACCCCACAAATGAGTCCTTGCTTCATGAATCCTCCCTACTCTTGGCAGTATCGGGACCAGAAGCGGTAGGCTTTAGCTAGACGGACCCAGCAGCCGGGCCGGCTGCGCCACTCTTGTCGTAGGCTCGGTTGCTGGTGGGGCACAGGCCGCTAGCCTGTACAGAGTGTGAAGGACGCCAGTTTGATTGACAAGGTGAGGCCAAACAGGAAATAATCGCCCGCCAAGAGTAGAGGAGGAGATATGCGCGTTGTCGTTCTCGGAGCAGGGGGTGTCGGTTCAGTTGTTGCCGGCTATCTGGCGCGAGCGGGTTATGAGGTGGTCATGTTAGCGCGGCCGGGCCATACGGCAGCAGTCCAGCAGGCCGGTCTGCATATCTGTGGCCTGGCGGATTTCCGGATTCAGGTTCCCGCCTTCGCCGATGCGAAGGATCTCCACGCTGCCGATATGCTCATCATCACGGTTAAGACCAAAGACATGGAGCGAGCATTAGCGGGAGTCGCCCACCTCAAGGTCGGCGGGGTCGCGTCCCTGCAAAATGGCATGGTCAAGAACGAGCAGATCGCCAAGGTCTTTGGCCCGGATAAAGTGGTCGGCGCGACCACGATGATCGGCGCGGCCTTGCTGCGCGCTGGTGAGGTCGAGTACACCCTCGACGGCATCACGTTCTTTGGCGAGCCCGACGGCCGCCAGTCGGAGCGGGTAACCCAGATCGTTGACTTGTTCGTCCGGGCGGGACTGAAAGCGGCGGCTGCCGACGATATCGAGTCGGTTGAATGGACCAAGCAGGCGTTTCAAAACCCCTTTGCGCCATTGTCGGCAATTACGCGGTTGCCGGTGCACCGAGTGTGGTCGAGTCCGCAGTTAGCCGCACTGTCTGTGCACATGTTTCGTGAGGTTGCGGCTGTCGCCCAAGCGCGCGGGGTGGCACTCTCGAAGCACCCGGCTTGGAGTCTGTTCAATATCGCTATTTGGCGCGACGCGCCCTTCGACGAGGCCGTGCGCATGATCGTCGAGGTGGGCGAACGCGTCACTGCCAGTGGACGCACCCACATCATGCCGTCGATGTTACAAGATGTGTTGGCTGGGAAGCAGACCGAGATCGAAGAAACAGTCGGTTATGTAATGAAAGAAGGTCAGCGCCTCGGGGTTCGGGTTCCCTACACTGAATTTGCGTACCGGACGGTGAAAGCGATTGAAGAGACGTACGATGGACGACGGTAGGGGCGAATCGTGTATTCGCCCCTCGGCCTGTGCAGGATGGGCGTTAGGCGCAGCACATATCCGGGTCGCCGGCCTCGTGTCCATGCCATTCGACGCGGAGCTGGCGCATACCGTCGAACACCTGCAGGGCGTCGAGCGGCTGGTCCAGTTCGTTCCTGAACTCTTGATAAAGCCGCATGAGGTTCGGCAGGATACGTTCAGGCTCACGCCAGCGGGTGTAGATGCCGAGCTTGACGTCGCGCGCGGCCTGTTCCGCGCTCATGCCGGCATCAAAACGTTTCTTGGCTTCTCGTCGGATCAGCGCCAGATAGGCGCGCATCTCACGCAACTCTTTTTTGCCGCCAATGGGACCATGACCGGGCACGATGGTTTCGACATCCATTTTGAGGAGGCGATCCGCCACTTTGATCCAATTACCGACGTGTCCTTGAAAGGCCAACTGGGTGACGTAGTAAAAGGCCAGATCGCCAGCGAACAGGAGTTTGTCTTTGGGCAAATAGACAAAAGCATCACCAAAAGTGTGAGCCGGACCGAGGTGCCGCAGTTCGACGTCACGCCCAGCCTGGTGGAACACCAGGCGATCCTCGAAGGTGACTTCCGGCACGGCCAGCTTGAGTTTGGGAAACTCCGCGGCAAAGCTGGGGATGCGCTTCTGCAAGAATTCCACCGGCAGGCCGGTGCGGACAATCTCTTCACGGCAGTAGGTGTGGCTGACGATCTCGGCCTCGCGGAAGAAAAAGTTGCCACCGCTGTGGTCGATGTGGTGGTGAGTGTTCACCAACCGCGTCACCGGCTTGGTGGTGATCTTCTTGATCGCCGTGAGGAAGCGACGAGTCATCGAGGGCACCATCAACGCATCCACCGCCATCGCTCCCTCTTTGTCGAGCAGGAGCCCGGCGTTGCTGACGCCTAGCTCGCCGAATGCCTGGATGTAGGCGTAGACTTTAGGAGCCACTTCTTCGATGCCAGTCTTGAAGCCTTCCGGAGTGATGAAGTTGTTCATGTTTCATCTCCTTGTTGTTCTCCCTCACGGTTTTTCATTATGGAACTGCTCCGGCACCAAAGTATACTCAATGTGCATTTCCTCGCTGCCGTCGCTCGCTGTCTGTACGGGCACGGTCCAGCGCAGCGACTTGATTACACACACCCCTTCGTCGCCGTCACGGCAGTACACGAAGCTTAGCGCCACCCGCACCTCTGCTTTGTCAGTGGTCAAGAGCAACGGGATCTGCAGGGGGAAGTGTCCGTCTTTGACGCTGGTTCGTTTGCCCTGCGGCGGCGAGGCGCCGTTGACCTCCACGCGATATTCCAGCGGCGAGCCAGGGTTCAATTTGTACGGAGCCGGAATTGTGACTGTGAGGGTCATGCTGTTCTGGCCGGGACGCAGTGTCTGAGAAGGGACGCTTACCTCTGCCAAATTCGGCCACACATCGGCCACCTCCGCGCCAGCACTGTTAGTGAGTCCGGTGAGCTGAAGGGTCGTCACTTGCTTGGTGTGGAGATCGGCCACGCGAATCGCATGGTTGTTGGTGTCGGCGATATAGAGCTTCCCGTCGGCAATACTCACCCCTCCGGGCTCGTAAAACTGGGCGATCTCACCATCGCGCAAGCCCGGTTGGCCAGTGCCGAGAAAAGTAGTTGCGGTCGCGAGCCGGGGTCCAATCGCTTTGATTTTATGATTGTAGGTATCGGCCACGTACAGCACGCCGTTGTGGTGGGTGACGCCCAGGGGGTGCTGGAGCCGGACCAGCTCTCCTTGCCCGTCCACATCGCCGAACTCGAAGAGATCGACGCCGACGATGGTGGAAACCTGACCTTTAGGGTCGAGACTCACGGAGCGAATCGCACTGATTTCCGAGTCCGCGACGTACAGGTTTGTCCCGTCCGAGGTGATGCCGCTGGGCTGCGCCAGAGCCGCTTGCATGAGGGGGCCATCGAGACGCGCTTCACGGCTAGAACCGGCATAGGGACCGATCTCTTCATGTTGCAAGTTCATGGCCCAGATCTGATGCGGCCCAGCCATGGCGATGTACAGGATGCCTTTCTCCAGCACCAAATCCCATGGCGAGCTGAGCTCGACTTCCCGGGCCGGACCACGCCGGTAGTTTCCCAGTGCCTGGGCACCGGTGCCGGCAATGGTAGTAACCGTCCGCGCTGGCAAATCGAGTCGCCGGATGAGATGGTTTTCGGTGTCCGCCACATAGAGCAGATTGCCATCCAGCGCCATGCCTTGCGGATGATTGAAAGTGGCGGCGGTAAACGCGCCATCGGCGCCGCCGATCTCGCCCGAGCCGGCCACGTCGAGGACCTGC
>JBGPOI010000471.1:0-4272 GCA_041487975.1 Binatia bacterium
AGGTGTGCGCCGCCGCGCGCAGCCATTGGTTCAATGAGTGCTTGGTCCAGCGGATGGCTTGCTGCGCACCTGTGGCGAGCTTCTTGGCCACCTCCATCGCCTTGGGCATGAGTTGGTCGGGCGGCACCACCATGCTCACCAGGCCGATGCGCTCGGCTTCTTTAGCGTCCAGCATATCGCAGGTCAGCAGGTAATATTTGGCCTTAGCCATACCGACCAGCAGCGGCCAGATCACCGCCGCATGATCACCAGCGGCCACGCCGAGGCGGGTGTGCCCGTCGGTAAAGCGAGCGTTCTCGGAAGCGATGCTGATGTCCGCCAACAGCGCGACCGCCAAGCCGGCGCCGACCGCGACGCCGTTGATGGCCGAGATGATCGGCTTGTCACAATTAATCATGTTATGGACGATATCGCGCGCCTCCTTCATGGTCTGCGAAACGACTTCGAGGTTGCCCATCGATTTTTCCACCACCTCGAAATCGCCGCCGGCGGAGAACGCGCGACCGGCGCCGGTAATCACCGCCACCCGCACCTCGTCGTCTTCGGCCAGATCGAGCCACACACGGCTCAGTTCATTATGCAAGCGGAAGTTAGTGGCATTGAGCGACTCGGGCCGGTTGATCGTCAACAGCGCGATGCCGTCTTTCTTTTCGACGAGCAGATGTTGATACGAACTGTAGTCCATAACCTTCCTCCTTTATTCCCGTCAGGGTTATCACGTTATGTTTCGCCCGGTCTCTCTGTGCCTACGGCACAGAGGGACTTGTGAGCAAACTGATTCATGGTAGGGTTTAGCCGGAGTGTTTTTATGAAGTCATCTCGTTCCGCGTTGATCACTACCACCTGGGTCTCTCTCAACTTGCTCCCTTTGCTCATCGCCGCACTGATCTGGCTCGTGCTGGGCAACTGGATAGCGGGGCTGCTCTTGGTAATCCTCTACCCTCTCTATGTCGTGTTCTACGGCTTTTTTGTCTCCCTGCCGATGATGGTGCGGTTGTTTCAGCATCCCGCCAGTCTACACCGGCGATAACGAATTCCCTTACTTGTCTTCGCCAATCCGCAATCCGCATTCCACAATCATCAATCTAATGGGCCTCTGCCCAATTCTTGCCCGCGCCCAAGTCCACCTGTAGTGGCACCCGTAAGGACATCACCCCTTCCATGAGTTCGCGGACGAGCTTCTTTATCCGTTCAACCTCTTTCTCCGGCACCTCGAACAACAACTCATCATGGACCTGAAGCAGCATGCGGGTGCGTAACTTCTCCTGCGTCAGTCGCCGATCAATGGCGACCATCGCCATTTTGATGAGATCAGCCGCCGTGCCCTGAATCGGCATGTTGACCGCCATGCGTTCGGCCGCCGCGGCCACTTGCGTGTTTTTACTCTGCAAGTCCGGCACATAACGACGCCGTCCCTGGAGGGTGGTGACGTACCCGCGCGTCCTCGCCTCAACCAGGATCCCTTCCATGTAACTTTTGATCCCTCCATAGCGAGCGAAGTATTGCGTGATGTACGCCTGCGCCGTTTTGTTGGGGATGTCCAGCGAGCGGGCCAAACGCAGCGCACCCATGCCGTAGATAATGCCGAAGTTAATGGTCTTGGCCTGACGGCGTTGGTCGGCGGACACAGCCGCGACCGGCACCTGAAACAGCTCGGCAGCGGTGCGGGTATGCACATCCTGTCCGCGCTGGAACGATTCGATCAGCACCGGGTCCTGGCTGAGATGGGCAAGCAAACGCAACTCAATTTGTGAATAATCCGCCGACAACAACACCTGGCCCGGCTCCGGCACGAAAGCTGCGCGGATACGTCTACCTTCTTCGCTGCGGACGGGAATGTTCTGTAGGTTGGGGTTGCTGGAGGACAGTCGCCCGGTGGCGGTCACCGTCTGGTTAAACGAGGTATGAATACGCCCGGTTTTCGCATGCATGAGTTTCGGCAGCGCATCGACGTAGGTGTTACGCAATTTGGCGAAGCCACGGTAGGCGAGGATTTTCGCCGGCAGGGGAAACCGCTCGGCTAGGGCCTCCAGCACTGAAGAATCGGTGGACGAGCCGGTCTTGATCTTCTTCCCGCGCGGCAAGCCAAGCTTGTCGAAGAGAATCGCCTGGAGCTGCTGGGGAGACGCCAGGTTAAACTTCTCTCCCGCCAGAGCATAGATTTCCGCTTCCAGATCACGCTGGCGCTGGCCAAACTCGACCGAGAGCGTCGCGAGCAAATCCAGATCTACTCGTATGCCAGCCAGTTCCATGCGCGCCAGCACCGCCGCCAAAGGGACTTCAACCTCGGTAAAGAGTGACCCCATCCCTTCTTCCTGCACTCGGGGAAACAGACGGTGAGCCAGACGCAGGGTGATGTCGGCGTCTTCACCGGAGTAGCGCGTCGCCTCGGCAACCGAAACCTCGGCAAAGTTCTTCTTACCGTTATCGGTAACCGCTTCGTAGGTCAGCGTGCGGTATTGCAAGTGATCCCAGGCTAAGTCGGTGAGGTTGTGGCGTTTACTGGGGTTGAGCAGATACGACGCCAGCATGGTGTCGCCGGCCAGGTTGCGCGGCCACAGATTATACTGGGCGAGCACCATGATGTCGTATTTGCTGTTCTGACCGATCAGGGAAAGCGCCGGGTCTTCGAGCAGCGTGCGCAGAGACGAGAGGACTCGGTCGCGGGACAGATGTGGAGAAGCGTCCTCAGAACGATGCCCCACCGGGATGTACCAGGCTTTCCCTTCTTCGACTGCCAGTGAGACTCCGACCAACTCAGCCGAGAGCGGGTCCAGGGAGGTGGTCTCGGTGTCCAGGCAAAAGGTCTTGGCTTTCTGCACGGCGTGCAGTACCTGATCGAGTTGCTGCGCCGTGCGCACGGTTTCATAGCTTGCGCTGTGCGCTGGCTCTTCCTCGGCCGGAGACTCCCCAGGTGAATCGAGGTCGGCAAGAAAACGGCGAAACTCAAACTCGGCAAAGAGCGCTTTGAGTTGTTCCCGATCGGGTTCTGTCTTGGCGAGCGCGGCCAGATCAACCTCCACGGGAACGTCGCGCCGCAGCGTGGCCAAGGCTTTGGACACCCGCGCGAGGTCGGCATAGGCGGTGATTCTCTCCCCGAGTTTGCCGGAAATTTCTCCGGCATGGCTCAGCAAATTCTCCAAATCATGCCACTCGTTGATGAGCTTGATGGCGGTCTTCTCGCCGACGCCGGGGACACCGGGGATGTCATCAGTCGAGTCGCCCATCAGCCCTTGCACCTCCACCACCCGGGCCGGCTCGACCCCGAACTTGGCCTGCACCTGCTCGACACCGACGTGCTCGCCTTTCATGGTATCGAGCATGGTCACGTGCGCGGAGACGAGTTGCATCAGGTCTTTATCGCCGGAGACAATGACCACTTCAGCCCCTTGCTGTTCCCAACGCGTGGCCAGGGTGGCAATGATGTCGTCAGCCTCGTAGCCTTCTAGCTCCAGGGCGGGGATGCGATAGGCGCGGACCACGTCTTTGATACGAGAAATCTGCGGACGCAGGGCCTCGGGCATGGCCAGTCGGCGCACTTTGTAAGTGGGGAAGAGGTCATGGCGAAAGTTCTTACCCGGCGCATCGAAAATCACCGCCAGGTGGCTGGGCGCGTACTCCTCCCGCACCCGTTGCAGCATGTTGACGAACCCGAAAATGGCGTTAGTGGGGAATCCCTTGGAGTTACTCAATTCCCGCACCGCATAGAAGGCGCGGTAGATGTAGGACTGTCCGTCGATGAGAAAAATGCGCGTGTCCGAGGTTGCCACCAAGCAACTGTGGCAGGAGCATCAGGGAGCGTCAAGCGAGTGAGCTTTCAGCCCTCAGCCGTCAGCTTTCAGCAAACTAGACAAAGGGCTTGAAGCTCCTTGCTTCCTTGCCTGGCTGACCGCTGATTGCTGACCGCTCTGACAAAAAAGCCCCTGGTAATCAGGGGCTGGGAGAGAGCGGGTGACCGGGGTCGAACCGGCGACCTCGTGCTTGGCAAGCACGCGCTCTAGCCAACTGAGCTACACCCGCGTGAGTAGGGGCAACTTTACCATAGCCAGGGGGAGTGTCAACGGTGCGGTACGGATCGTCCAATCCCCCTTTTTCATGCGCCAATGTCTTCCGGAAATCTAAGGAACTCTGCGGGACTCTTGTGTCTCCCGTCTGGATGGTGGGAGTCGCGAAAGCGGACCCACTCGATATAGTCCCGTACTTCCTCCACACCTTTGAGGTCTGTCCACTTTCCATATTTTTCATGCAGAAACCTGCTCAGCTCGCCGATGA
>JBGPOI010000472.1:0-4271 GCA_041487975.1 Binatia bacterium
AGGTCGGTTGTGTAGATGAGCGTACTCATACGCAGTAAGCCTTGGGCGGGATATATCCCACGAGGCTCGCCGAGGCAATCGCGTCCGCAAGACGCACGAAAGCGCTTGCCCCAACAGTGAGGAGCATTCCGCAGGACTACTGCCAGCAATGACTTTCAGAAGGTTGGAAGCTGACTAACGGCCGGTACACTGTTACTCGTAGCCTGTCATTGTCCATCTCGGAGCGGCTCGGTCACCAGACCGCTCTTCTTACAGCGGTTTTCATTTGAGCGAGGAGACATACCGTTTTCTCAGTCGTAGGCCGGGATAAGGCCGCAGGCCGTTCCCGGCGTGCTCGTCCATGCCGGAAACGCTCCGCTTATTCCGGCCTACCTTCTTTCTCTCTTCATTCAAGTGGAATCTTCCGCACTGGCCCATGACCGCCCATCAGGACCACTCGTCACACCAACCGCGGCATCACTTCGCGCGCGAATAACCGCAGCGAGGCCAGCACCTTCGCATGCGCCAGACCGGCCAGGGTCATACGGCAGACGATGTAGTTGATGCCCAGTTCGGCCGCGTAACGCTGGATCTGCGCGACGCATTGGTCCGGGTCGCCAATGATGAAACGGTCGGAGGTCAGCGTCTCGAAGGTTCCCTCGATGGCGACTTGCGGCCGCCATTGGCCGTAACGGCGATACTGGGCCAGCAGCGCGGCTTCGGTGTCAGCGCGGGCGCGGTCCGCAGTCTCGGCGACATACACCGAGCGGATCAAGGGAAAGAGTGTCTGAGTCTGTCCAGCCTCCTGCATCGCCGCTCGATACAGTCGGTCGCGCTCCCGCAGTTGCGGAATCGACTCCAACGGCGAGGTGAACAGCGGTAAGCCTAAACGGCCGGCCTGGCGCACGCCGACATTGCCGAACGCGGCCATCCAGATCGGGAGCGAATCCTGGATCGGTTTGGGAAAGACCGACAGCGGCGGATACTCCTCACCAGTAGTGTCATTCGGCGATACGGCGGGAATGGTGAAATACTTACCGCGATAGACGAAGGGCTCGTCCGCCCAGGCCAGACGCAGAATTTCCAGGCTCTCACGGATGCGGGAGCGTTTGCCCTCCGCGGCAACGCCATAGGCGGCAAATTCCTCTTTGCGATAGCCGGTGCCGGCGCAGAGGATGAGCCGTCCTTGCGACAGCACATCGAGCACGGCTGCGTCCTCGGCCACCCGGATGGGATGGGCGAAGGTCATGGTGGTGTAGACACCAATCTGAATTCGAGCCGTGCGCGTGGCGATCGCGGTCCCGATCAAGAACGGAGAGGGACACTGACGCTCGGGTGAGAAATGCTGTTCAGCGACCCAGACCGAATCAAACCCTAATTCTTCGGCCAGCACGGCCTGGTCCAGCATTTCATGATGCGCGGCCGGCAGAGACTGACCGGGGATCAACTCAAAGTTCGAGGCGCCGAAACCGAATCGCATATGACTCATCGCTCCTCTCTCGCGTCCCGCCCGACCTGCTCCAGGCGGGCAATAACTTCGTGGGGATTAATGCGATTCTTAAAAAAGAACACACTCCCGGGCACCTCGGCAAGCTCCTCTTCCCCGACATTCAGATCAGCCGAAACGGCGACCACCATGTCTGCCCGTCCAGCTCGCCTGAGTTTCATGAATTTCTTCTGCAAATAATCGGGCCGCCAGAAGCCCACGATCTCCAACAGCGCGGTGCGACCGTCAGTATGCCGGAAAGCGAAGTCGGGAATAAAGACCGTGTCCTTCAAGTTGAGGATCGCCACCTCGCGTTCGATCTGCCAGCCGCTAGCGATCTCGACGAAACGCTCAGCAAAGGTGCGCTCCAGCAGTGAGTCGTACATGGTGCTGTCACGGTAGTGCGACACTAGCCCTGCGCTCTCGTCGAGCGGAAAGAAGCGCCGGGTGCCGTCGGGCATGACGATCTCGGCCTCCATTTTCCAGCGGGTACAGAGCAAGAGCGCGGGCAGGAACACCGCCAGTTTTAAGCCGTACTTCTGTGACAGACGAAACAAACTCACCGGCCCGTCGAGCAGCACTTCATAGCCACTGTCCAAATCGCCCTGGATGGTGTGCATCAATTGATAAAACTTGATGAACTTGAACAGTTGCTTGTAGCGGCTGGGGATATTGCGAAACACCGACAACTTCATCTGCACGCAGCGGTAGAGCAGCGCCTGGGCCAGGGCGACATTGTAGCGCTGCAACAGCCACTCCGACGGAGGCGGATCGAAGTGGGTCAGAATGTGATTTTCATTCAGGTCGGCATACAGCGCCCAAGCGATCTGCTCGGGCTCGGTCTTGTACTCGCGCGCTACTTCGAGCAGCAGTTCATCCTTGGTCACCGGATGGATTAAGTCCGGATGCAAGACCACCGGGTGGTTCTCGCGCGCCAGAGCAAACAGGCGTTGGCGCACCTCCGCCGACGGGGCGACACTACGCTCGGTAAATTCGCAGCGATCGTCGCCTAACAGTTTGGCCAGACCACGCTGAATGCGGTAATCCGTACTGTCTTCGGCGTAGCGATTGAGCGCGTCCGCCAACTCACGCCGGGTCTTGCCCTCATGTTGGGCGTAGAGCGCGATGAGTTCCTCGGCCATTCTGACGAAGCGTGCGGACTCGATCTTGATAGAGCGCGGATAGAGGTACGGTCCTTCGCTACGGGTAAGAAGCAGGTCGGAGGTGAGCATGCAAGGCTAAATCAGACCACAGCAGATTGGGACGCTCTTGCACTCACCGCTCGTAGGGGCGCACAGCTGTGCGCCCCTACAATGGCGGGTTCCACTGTGTCTTGGAGTTTGCTTCCATAAATGTGACTGTACCAATCTTGTGTGTTTCGATTTAGGTCTCGTGCTGTTCGATGACGATGCGCAAAATATCACTGACCGACAAGACGCCGAGGAGGCGGTCCCCTTCCGCGACCAGCAGCGCGCCAATACTGCGCTCATACAACAGGTGGGTTGCCGCTAACAGGGTCGCGTCCGAACCGATGACCACCGGCTCGACAGTCATCGCGGCGGCGACCTTGAGGTCACGCAGGGCTTGGCGGATCTCGTCCTGGTCAGGAAAGAGCGGGTAGGTAGGCGTCATCAACTTCAGATCGCCATCGGTCACAATGCCAATGAGCCGGCCCTGTTCGACGACCGGTAATTCGTGCACGTGGTACTTATCGAGTAAATCCAGCGCATGTTGCAAAGAGTCTTCAGGCCCCACGGTTACCGGGGCCGCAGTCATCACTTCATTCACGCGTAAGGTTCGGAAGCTGTGTTTCATTGCCGATCCTCCTCGGAAGGGAAGAGTCGTAGCCCTCAGAGTGTGGAGGTTTTTTCTCGCGGGGGCAAGCCCTTGTCATTGCGCGGCGCTGGAGTGGTGCGCCGCGCGGTTCAGGGAAGAATAAGGAACGGCAAGGGCACCTCGGCCCTTTTGCTTGAGTGACCGCGAGGCTGGGGCCGCTAGTGCGCTAGCATGAACCGCCGGTAGAACCAGAGCAGGACAATCGCGCCGAAGATCGCCATCAGATAGCCGGCATTTTCCTGTGGGCCATACCAGCCTACCAGCCGCGCGAGAAAGCCGCCGACGAAGGCCCCGACGATGCCGAGCCCGATGGTGATGAGAAAGCCACCGGGATCCCGCCCTGGCATCAAAAACTTCGCGATGACGCCGACAATCAGTCCGAAGAAAATCCATCCCAGGATATGAAACATTTTCTCCCTCCTTTCCTGTCTGCCTCGGTAACCAGTCGGTCAGATCGTAAGTATTAATAATATCATACCACGCGCTCTCGGTAGGCGAAGCAGGCATTCTCTCAATTGCGGGTAGCCAAGCGGGGGCGACATTTGCTAGGGAACTTGTCTGACCGGCGCAATCCGTCTATCGGTTGAGGGAGAAAATCCATTCGTAGAGGAGGCCCCTCGTGTTCGTCGTCACCAACCGTATCCCCGTTGCTTCAAGCCATG
Source organism: Binatia bacterium (assembly GCA_041487975.1). Taxonomy (GTDB): domain Bacteria; phylum Desulfobacterota; class Binatia; order Bin18; family Bin18; genus JACQEL01. Next base: position 3,964 of record JBGPOI010000472.1, read on the forward strand.
AAGCCGAATTTGAAGATCGCTTTCGTCATCGCGCCCATCTCATCGACCGCTCGCCCGGGTTTATCAAAAACCAGGTGTTACGCCCCGTGCAGCGCCGCTTCAACCACCAGACCGGCCAGTGGGAAGACAAGGCGGAGCAGGGGTATTACCTGGTACAAACGTACTGGGAGAGCGAGCAAGATTTCTGGAATTGGACCAATAGCGAGTCCTTTCGCATTGCTCACAGCAATCGTCCGCCGGCGGAGATGTTCGCCGGCCCCAACGTGCTGGAGATCCATGAGGTTATTTTGAGTACGGAAAAGCAGTAG
>JBGPOI010000473.1:0-4264 GCA_041487975.1 Binatia bacterium
CCGCAGTGGCGCCAAAAACTCGGCCAGCTCCGGCAGCGGGGTACGCGGGGCCTGAGGCCACCGCTCCTGATTCGTGCTCTTGATGCTCATTCTCGTAGGGTATCGCAGATTTACCGACTCTGACAAAGTAGTATTAGGGGCTTTATAACAAAATAAACTTGGAGGTCCGCAAAGGCCATCAATGCCGCAACGTCCCCTAGTTCCTCTTCTGTTGAGACGGACACCGCGCTGATTCGGGCAATTAGCCTCTTTGTCATAGAGTCCCAACGTCTCTTTTTCTTCATACAACACCTATCACCTATACAACGGGGTCAGCGAAGAGGAAGTTCTTGCCGACCAGCACACGGTATGAGTCGAGTGAGGCCAGTTCAAGACGATCTTTATCACTACCGGTAAGTGCTTTTATCGGCCCCCACTGCGGCGCGATCAGATCCAAGCCTGCTCAAGAGAGAAGGTTTTGCAACAAGCCTCATTATTGTTGGCGGTCCCCTGTGGCTACGGGTGAGTCAGAGGGTCATCACTGCGTGATCCCTCTGCCTGCGCGGCACGGCAGAGCCGTCCGTCAGCCGCCACAAACGTCAAGGGTGGGGCTCCCGTGTTCGCTAAGAGATGATTGGCTTGCAGGGCACTGGCGAGATGAACGGCATCATAGGCTCGTAAGGCTTGACGATGCGTCAGCGTGGCGGCCAGCCGCAAGACTGGTCCGGTCAGAGGCAGCAGAGAGATGAGGCGCTGACAGTCGATAACAAAGAGGCCCAGATATTGTTGCCGCTCTAAGGCGGTGACCTCTTGCTCCCGCTCCTTGCGCGCGAGCGCGCCGGCGACCTCTACAATGCCAATCGCGTTCATGAGTACCACGGGAGTGGTGGCGGGGTCCGTAATCTGTTGCACTCACCCTGAGCCTACCTCCCGAGGAAGGTAACGTTTCACCAGGGCAGAGGTATCGAGGTAGTAATTAGCCACGCTCGGCCAGAATCGTATCAGACAGCGTGAAGCGCTCTTGTGCGAGCGCGCGCCGAATGGCGTCGTAGTCGGCAGTGGGGTCAATCAGGTCGGCGAAGACATCAGCAGACACGGGGGGCAGTCCGCCGCGACTGAGTGCGGCAGCCATTGCTGGTTGACGTGGGGAGGGGAGGTCCTGGGCAAGATCGTTAAGCAGCTCCTCGACACTCACCCCGCGACTGCGGGCAGTGCCCTCCAGTTTCTCATAGAGGGTATCGGAAACAGCAATCGCTTTGCCCATACACACGCTCTCCGCAAGACCTCTTTTTCTAGGATATATTATTGAAAATACCACGACCGGGCGGGTTTGTCGCGTGCAATAACACAGCGGAAACTACGGACAGGAGGGAAAGCCCGGGACGGCGGCTCTTTGGGACTTGTCTTTTTGAAGAGGATAAAGGACCTTAGCCTGCATTCTAGAGGGCGTCTTAGAAGTTCTTCGGCCCGACCTGCTCAGACCGTCTCCTCACATCTACAGACGACATACCGGCACCTAGGACATATTGGCAAAGGACGAATGCCGGGATGGGCGATACTTGTGCTGCTGTCCAAAGCAGGTTGAGCGACCTCTTGGCCTACTTCCATCAACGGTCTCTTGGCGCTGTTTATGCAGCCGGTCGTTCTGGTGTTCCCGGAGATGCACCGACGAAGAAGGAGGGGGGAGCCACAGCCAATGGTACGGGCAGCGTCCAGCCGGAAAAAATGAAATCCCGTCCCATGACGATTGCTGACATAATCCAACAGCGTCCCCCGCAGATGCCGAGCGCTGACGGGGTCGAGGAACGCGGTAATCCCATCCTGAACGACCACCTCATCATCCCTACGGGCGGCCTCGTCAAGGGTAAGACTGTACTGGAATCCTTTGCAGCCCCCACCCGCCACCGTCATACGAATACCGCCGGCCTGCACTCCCTTCCGTGCCATGGCCTGCTTCAGCATCTCTACCGCTTTGTCAGTAAAGGCTAGCAACGGTTCCGCTGCCTGGCCTCGGTCTCCGGCCCGTAGCTCCTGCTCCATTTTCCCTCCTGTGAATGCAGCCTTTTGGCCCTTTGCTGCCTACCCCACCCCAGTTCGCCTTCGATGAAGATCGCCTCGAAGAAAGGCTGGAGGTGAAACCGTTCAACCTTGCGTCGTTGATCTACCTCCGCACCATTCGTGACTAGCGCCATGTGAACGCCACGGCGACGCAACTCGCTCAACGTCTCGAGAGCGCCAGGAAACGGTTGCACCAGTTGGTCACGCATCACGCCGTACGCGTCGGCGAGTGCATCAGCGATGTGATCGCCGCCCGCCTGGAAATCCGCGACCGCGTCTCGGACAGTAAGCCGCCGCGCCGCCACCAGATCCAGCCGGCCGCGACGGCTCCGCTCTATATCGGACCAGTACCACTGGTCGTAGCCTGCGCGAACACCAGGGCGTTGAATTCTCTTGTTCATCTATCACTCCGACGCCGGAAGGGTCACCTCATGCCCGATGCAGTGAGAGCATTCACGATTGCATTGATGAACGGTTGAGAGGACTGCCGTTCGAAACAGTGCCGGGTTAGAGGTCTCCTCTGAGTACATTACGCGTCCCGATGCACCATACCGGGGACGAAGGCTGGAAGGCATACGGCAAGGTATTCCGCACCTTCTGGTTCGGGCGTACTGTACTGTACCCACTCGCCGCGGTGAGCAATTATAGCCTGGCCCGCCGCGACATCAGTAGTGCCGGTGCGCGAGGTAACGCGCAGCATACCGCGCAAAACGACCGTGTATTCATCAAACTCCGGGGTCTGACCTGGTTCAGTCCATCCACCCGGACTTTTCATGCGAGCGACGCTCACCGTGTCGGTGCGGGAATTTACCCGCCCGATGAACTCTTCGATAATTTTGGGTTTATTGCCTGCGGCTTGTACAATGGCAGGAGCGGTGATGACGGTCAGCATAGCGAACACTTCCTTTCCTTTCGTGGGGCGCCGTCTGTTTGGACGGTCTGACAATAATACGAGAAGTTTGGCTAATCGGTATGCGAAACGACACCATCGAAAAGGCTTTGGTACACATCCCACCAACTCTGTGTCGTGGGCGCCTCGCCTTGGCGGTGGGCGCTCTCGGAGGGCAGCGGCGCCGGGCCGATATAGCGAGCCCGGGGGCGGATGAGTTGATCGAGCTGGTATTGCTCAATGGCATGGCCGATCCAGCCGATGGTGCGACCCAGGGCAAATAGCGCGGGCGCCGCGCTGGGCGGTAGATGCAGCGCACTGACAAGGACGGCCAGCGCGAAATCAATCGTCGGGTATTCGCCGATTACGCGGTGCGCTTGCACTATGACAGCATGGGCGAGGGCTGTGGCCGGAGAATCGGGATACATTTTCGTCGTGAGTTCCAGTAACGCTCTTCCGCGTGGATCGCCCTCCGGATACAGCCGATGGCCGAAGCCTGGGAGTTGCTCGCCACGCCTCAAGCGATTGGCGATAGCAACCGGTGCGCGGTGCGGCGTCCCAACCTCACGTAGGAACGGTTCCACCTGCTCGATATACACCCCATGCTTGACGCCCTGTAGCGCGGACAGGCCGGCCATCACCACCGCATAAGGGGTCGAACCAGCCGACGCTACGCACCGGGCGGTAAAGGCGGAGACATGCAGCTCGTGATCGGCGCACAGAATCAGCGCCGTACGCAGGAGCTGAGCGGCAGATGGGTCATCAGGCGTCCAGCCCTCTTGCAGGGTGTGGGCAATATCAGTATCGCTTCCATCATAGCCAGCAGCGACGAGAGTCAACAGCCGAAGAATGCGAGCGCCCGTCTGCGCCACCGCTGCCGGGCGCAAGTCGCAGGCAGCCACGTCCTCGGCGGCTGCTACCGGCAACACTGCCTGAAACAACTCGGTCGGGGGTAAATCAGACAAATGTTGCCGTACAGCCAAACAGCGGGCAGAGATTTGCCTGCCAGCTGCGGCGAAGAGAGTCTTCGTGTCTGCAGCCAGATCGCCCAGCCAGATCAAAGCTGCCACTTCCTCGACTGTGCGCGTGGCTGCCAACCTCAGCACGTCATGGCCGCGGTAGTAGAGCCGCCCGTCAGCAATCAGGGTGATAGCCGAGTCCAGCACCGGTGCGCCCCAGTGCAGGGCCTGCTCTGCTAGTTTCGCGGGATTGCGGCGCAGCTCTTTGCGTTCCCTGAGCCGCTGTACGTCTTCCCCATGATACCGGCGGACCCGCTTTTTCCCATCGGCCGGCTCAGAGCGGATCAACCCGCGGCTCACATAAGCATAGAGGGTAGCG
>JBGPOI010000474.1:0-4258 GCA_041487975.1 Binatia bacterium
CTCAGCAGGGTGGTATAGTTTTGCTGCAGAGTTTGACTGACATGGCTCAGTGTCTGCAGCGACTGGCGCAGGCTGTGGGAGACCGTATCGAGGTTCTGGAGAAGAGCGCGGAACTGTTGCTCTGCCATTTCTTGCGCTCGTTGCTGGCAAATCTGCCGTTGCGTGGCCGCTCGTTTGACGATTTCGCGCAAGTGGGGAATGTTGAAAGGCTTGGGGATATAATCGAAGGCGTGGAGGCGTAACCCTTCGAGCACCGTCTCATACGAGGCATAACCAGTGACAACAATGACCTCGATAGACGGATCGATCGCCTTTATTTTTTCCAAGACCTGCATGCCGGACAGCCCTGGCATGCGTAAATCAAGGAGTACGACATCCACCGGTTGTTGCTCAACGACGTGGACTGCCTGCTCGCCTTCCGTCGCCACGAGTACCTGATAGTCCGGTTTCAAAATGGCCCGCAATGATTCCCGCGGCCCGATCTCGTCGTCGACGACCAGTATAGTTGAGGTATCTGCCATAAGGTTCTCCTTACTCTTTGTTGACCTGAAAGCCGTTTCTACATTGCAGAATCGGTATTTTCGTTACGGTCTATAAGGAGCAGCAATCTCTCAAGAGGCTTCTTGTCCTGGACGAGCCCTCAGCCTCGACGCACAGTGCGAACCTGCAAGAGCGAGCAGAAGACTAAGAGGCTTGCTATACGCTTGTTGCACTTTTTCTTCCTCGACGCAAACGCAGAACGAACGAAAGCCCAGGCCTGCCTGGTAGGCAAAGTAGGGCAAAGACTAATTATGAAACCATACTTTGCCTTATGCAATCTCTTTTGGTATTTCCAGCGCAGAAGGGGGTGCTGGAAGGGATGCTCGAGAAGAAGAGATATCATTCTTGGCTCTCTCTTGCCTCGCGCCATTGGCAGTTGCGGCTTGGGGTGGCAGACCAGTCAGCGGGAGACGGGCGAAAACCCGCGTACCTTGGCCAACCGTACTCTCGACGTCGATAAAACCACCGTGCTCCTTGATAATCTGGTGCGTAATAAAGAGCCCAAGCCCTGTACCTGCAGCCTTGGTTGTGAAGAAGGGATCAAAGATCTCTTCTTTATGTTCGGCTGGGATACCGGCCCCTGTGTCCTGGACTTCAATCGTACAGTACTCTCGTGCGTCTGGTCCACGCCGTAGTGAAGTGGCGACCGTCACAGTGCCCCCAGCGTTGGTTGCCTGGAGTGCGTTCAGCACGAGATTCATGAAGACTTGCTTGATCTGCTCTGGGTCAACCGTAATGGATGGCAGTACTGACGACAGACGAGAGGCCAGAGCGACCCCTTTTTTCTTCGCCTGTCCGGCAAGTAAACGTAAGACCTGCTCCGCTAGGTCGTTGAGTTGCACAGTGCCAATCGTCACCGGCGCTGGGCGAGCGAACGTCAGGAGATCATTGATCAGATTCGAGATGCGCTCTAGCTCACTAGTAGTGAGCTGGGCGAACGTCGTGCGAAACTCGGGGTCATCGAGCCGCTCAGGTAAGAGCTGCACGAAGGTCTGGACCGCCACGAGCGGGTTGCGGATCTCGTGAGCAATCCCGGCTGCCAGAGTGCCCACGGCGGCCAGACGATCACTACGAGTGAGCATGATATGGGAAGCACGCAACTCGCTGTACAGGCGAGCGTTTTCGAGCGCCACGGCGACCTCTGTGCCTAAGGTTGAGAGCAGACGTAAGTCCTCTGAGGAGAAAATATCACGGTTCCGTTTCTTTCCCAAGAGAATGAAGCCAATCAGTCGGTCTTGCGTCCGCAAAGGCACGCACACCTCACTCTGCCGCTTCGCCAGGGCGGTCGCAAGCTCAATCGCGTTAGTATCTTTCTCCTTCAGGACAACCTCTTCCCGCACAATCGGCTCCTGCTCCTGGCTAAGGACGCGGAGAAAAGGATCATCCGGGAGGAATTTGGTATTTTCCTCCTGCGGGTCTACATAAACCCCAGTTGTTGGCTGCAGCAGGTATATAGCGACGAAATCGGTTTGGAGTGCATCCGCGAGTACATTACGCAGGTCCTGGACAATTTTCTCCTGATTGAGCACGTGGATGATCGTCCTTTGGAAAGCGCTCAGCGCTTGCAGAGAGTTATACTTCTGGCCCCAGAGCATGCGCCGGACCCAGGCTTCTGAGACCCGGAGCAACCACGGGAACACAAGACCGGAAAGAACAAAAACTGCCAGGGCGAAGAGTAGCAACCGTGTATCGCTAGCCCTGGCAATCCTTTCTTGTGCTTGAGGGGGGAGTATCCAGTCTTGTACTTGAGCGGTCAGTATCCAGAGGGGGGTCAGCCAGAGAATTAAAGCGGCCACGCTGGCGGTAGTCTTGGTGATGACGAGCTCCAGATCCAACAGGCGGTGTTTGACAATGGCATAGGTCAAGGCACCGCAGAAAAAGACGTTCCCAAGATTGCCCAAGGGGTAGACAGAAATGCCGTAGACTGGCAAGAGGTTGGTAAGCCCCGCTGATAGCATAACCGTAAACCCCAAGAGCACGATCTTGAGCTGCTGACGCTGCCGTGCGGACTCGCTGACGACAAGACTTCGTACTAGTTGATACAGTGTTGCGCCAAAGAAGATGAGGTCGGAGAGAGCGTGGAACTTATACAGAGGACGACCGACTGGATAGTACCCCCAGGTGAATTTGTCGAGATGATCGACCAATTCCCCTCGCCCGTTGGCGAGACAGAGGATAAAGGCGCTCCCATAGCCGATGGCTAACAACAGACGGCTGGCGAGGGTCCACCGTCCCGTAAGCGCCAGGGCCAGATGGTAGACGGTGGGTGGGATGAACAGCATGCCATAGCGGAAAATTTCGCTCCAGTGCAACGCTCGCTCAGGGTCAGGAAAGAAATACAAGGCAGCAATATCAAAATTCCACGATGTCAAACTGAGAGCAAAGAGGGCGAAGGTTTGGTGCAGTCGCCTATGCGGGGCACGCACAAACACCAGCGCGCCCAGGAGCAGGTCCAAGACACCAGCCAGGAAGGGCGGCAGCCAGTAGAAGTGCATGGCTCTACCGCCTCAGAACTGGTGCTCAGCCCTTGCGAAGCAGGAGGAAGGAATTAAGGCCGCCGTAAGCGAAGGAGTTGATAAGACAGGTCTGCGGCGCGAAGGAACGTGCGTGATTGGGAACGTAATCGAGGTCACACTCCGGATCCGGCGTTTGCAGATTGATCGTTGGCGGCAGCATGCCGTACTGCATAGCGAGCACTGCCGAAGCGACCTGAAAGGAGGCCGCCGCGCCAAAAGTGTGACCCATGACTGACTTGGTCGCGCTGATGGGAATGGAGTAGGCGGCCTCACCCAGCGCTTTTTTCAAGATACGGGTTTCCTTCTTGTCCCAGTTGGGACAAGAACTCCCATGCGCATTCACCCATTCGATTTCTGCTGGGGTCATGTGCGCGCGGGCGAGGGCTTCTCGCAATGTTTGCGCCGCGCTTTCGCCGCTTGGCTCAAGGCAAAAGGCTTCGTATGCCTCACAGCCCAGAGCATAGCCGAGAATCTCCCCATAGATCGGTGCCCCTCGCTTTTCCGCATGGGTTCGCTCTTCCAGGACAAGGATACAACTTCCTTCGCTCACGACCATACCGTTGTGTGCTTGATCAAACGGGCGAGAGGCTTGCTGGGGAGACTCGTTCAGGGTAGCAAGTTCTTGAGTGCGGCAGAGGCCAATAAAGATAAGAGGAGCGATCGGACTCTCGGCTCCGCCAGAGAGACAAACGTCGAGGGTGCCACTGCGGATCATATCGGCGGCAGTGCTGATAGCACAGAGGCTGGAGGCACAGCCGCCTCCTACAGTGAAAGCCAGGCCCTGAGTACGTGCGGTGATAGCAACTTCTGCCGAGATCGAGTTCACATGCAAAGAAAGCACAAGAAAAGGATTGACTCGGTTTGCTCCCCTCTCCAGCAAAATAGACTGCTGCTCCAGGCCATCTCTAAGACTTCCTACTGAAGTTCCCACAATGACTCCGGCGGAGTGAGGATTGGACCAGGAGGGACTGAGGCCCGCATCGGTCAGAGCCATCTGGGCCGCGGCGACCGCCAGTTGAGCGGCATTGGTCATACGGCGCAGCCGTTTAGGCTCTATAAGATCTTTATAGGTTGCATCCGGGATCTCGCCCGCGATCTGGCAGTCGTAGCCTGTGGGATCAAAACGGGTCAGGCGGCGAATCCCTGAGCGCCCCTCGACCAAAGACTGCCAGAACGGCTCTTTGCCGATGCCAAGAGGGCTA
>JBGPOI010000475.1:0-4256 GCA_041487975.1 Binatia bacterium
AATAACTACATGTGGGCCTCGGACTTCCCGCACACCGACTCCACCTGGCCGGAGTCCCGCCAGTGGATCGCCAAGGACTTCGCCGGCGTGCCGGAAGCTGTGACCCAGAAGATCGTGTTTGACAACGCGGTGAAGCTGTACCGGATGGATTTGAATTAGGGCGAAGCACCCTTCGACTTCGCTGCTGGCGCGGCTACGCTCAGGGAGAACGGGTTATAAACTTTTCAACTAGGTGTTCCTGTTCCCGTTCGGGCTGAGCGTAGTGAAACGAAGTCGAAGCCTGAATAAAAGGCGCACAGCCGTGCGCCTCCACGCTGCTGAAAGATGAAGGGCCAGGAGGTTATCTCCTGGCCCTTTTATTTTTCTTCTTCTCTCAAAGCAGACCTCAACGGTTGACAACCGTGCAGTGGCAGCAGAATAATCGTCTGCCAAGGGGGGCACGGAGATGCCTGCACACACGACCGCCGTCGACATGAAGCGTAAGCTGGCGGCGGTCTACAGCGAGTTAGGCCAGGCCGTCGAGGCGCAGGCGGAGGCCGCCGAAGTGCTGCGGCTGAATCCCCAGTTCTCGCTGGCGGTGCACTGACAGAGAATGCCCATCAAAGATCCAGCGGTATTGGAGCGCCAGCTTGCCGCTCTGCGTAAGGCGGGGCTGAGGTGAAAGAAGAGCTTTCAGCAGTCAGCTCTCAGCGTTCAGCCGGGGGCAGAGGAAGGCACGAAACTCCTGGATTCCGCTGCGCTCCATCCAGGCTACACGCTACCATCGAGGAGGTAGTACAATCTGGATAGTCAAGTTGTCTTCAAAGCACGCCGCGAAGACTGAGCCTCTGACCGCAAAGGAGCCATGTATGTCTGTTACTACGCCATCGGTCTCGGCCGTCAGCGAGCAGTCTGTAGCCGTATCAACCGATGTCATTTGGCGCTTCAGTGTAGATCAGTATCATGCCATGATTCGCACGGGCATTCTGACCGAAGATGACCCGGTGGAACTGCTGGAAGGGTGGCTGGTCACTAAGATGCCCAAGAACCCCCGACATAGTGTCATCACTCAACTGACCCGAGAGGTTTTAGCTCATCTCTTACCCTCTGGTTGGTATGTCGATACCCAAGAACCTATTACGACTGCGGACAGCGAACCAGAGCCTGATATTGTCGTGGTGCGTGGCGAAAGGCGTCAATACCTTGACCACCATCCTAGTCCGCAAGATGTAGCCCTGGTAGTCGAAGTGGCGGACTCTACCCTTCAGCGGGATCGATCCTTGAAGAAGCGGCTCTACGCTGCTGCGGGAATTCCCGTATATTGGATCATCAACCTGCTCAACGGACAGATTGAGGTCTATACTGATCCCTCAGGACCAGGCGAGCAACCCAATTACCACCAACAGCAAACCTACGGACCGATAGACACAGTGCCCCTAATGATCGAAGACCGCGAAGTCGGTCGCCTAACCGTGCGGGATCTGCTGCCTTGAGAAGAGAGAAGACAAAGATTTGAGACAGAGACAGAGAGGCGAGACAGAGAAGGGTGAGGGCGGTCTCTATCTCCTATCTCTATCTCCTATCTCTGTCTCCCTTTCTACTTCTTCGCGTTCTTCTCCGCGATCGCCTTACACAGCCTTGGCGGTGACATCGGCAGTTCGGTCATGCGCACACCGACAGCACGGTAGATCGCGTTGGCGATCGCCGCAGGCGGCGGTACGATCGGCACTTCGCCGACGCCACGAATACCGATCGGATGGCCGGGGTTCGGTACCTCAACCAAGACCGTTTCGATCATCGGCAAATCGAGACACGTCGGCATGCGGTAGTCGAGAAATCCAGTGTTCCGCATGATGCCGTTCTCGTCGTAGAAGTATTCTTCGTTGAGCGCCCAGCCGACGCCTTGCGCAACACCGCCTTGGATTTGACCTTCGACGTAGCTGGGATGCACCGCCTTGCCAACATCTTGTGCCGCGGTATAGCGTAGGATATCGACCTTGCCAGTCTCAGCATCGACCTCGACGTCAACGACATGCGTCGTAAAGGCAGGCCCAACGCCGCGCGGGTTCATTGACGCCCGTCCTGTCACCGGACCACCGGCGCGGGGGAGCTTTCCCGCTAACTCCCTCAGGGTCATCGATTCATGGCCGTTCGCTGTGCACGACACGACACCATCCTGGTAGACAACCTCCTCAGGTTTGGCCTTCCACAGGGTTGCCGCACGCTGCTTGAGCAGATTCACCGCATCCTGGGCAGCTTCGTACACCGCATAGCCAGTGGCAAAAGTCACGCGGCTGCCACCGGTTGTGTCGGTATGGCCAATCGACTCCGTATCGGCAACGACCGGATGCACTTCTTCGGCTTTGAGGCCCAGCACCTCGGCGGCAATCATTGCACACGAGGTACGGGTGCCACCGATATCGGGCGAGCCGGTGACGACGTTCGCCGTTCCGTCGGTGTTAATACTGACTGTCGCGGTGGACTGGAAACCCGCGTTGATCCAGAATCCCGAAGCTACTCCCCGGCCCCGGAGCTTTCCATTCCCCGACTTTGGTAGTGGGGATTGATAGTGGGGACTGTTCTTGATGGCTGCGACCGTTTCGAGAAAGCCGATGCGTCTGAACTGCGGTCCGGCCGGTTGGGCAGTCCCTTCTTTGGCCCCATTCATCCGGCGGAATTCTAACGGATCAATGTTTAGCTTTTCCGCCAGCTCGTCGACCACCGTTTCGGTCCCCATCGCGGCATTGGTCGCGCCCGGTGCACGATAGGCGGCGGTCTTAGGTTTGTTCAGGACCACATCAAAGCCATCGATTTGCAGATTTTCCAAGGCATACGGGGCAAGGACGGTGAGACAGGCTACCCCGATGGGTGAGCCAGGGAAGGCGCCGGCTTCGTATGCCATCCACACCTGCGCCGCCGTAATCTTCCCCTCTTTATTCGCTCCTATCTTAACGCGAATATGCGAGCCCGAGGTGGGACCCGTCGCCCGGAGAACCTCGTTGCGAGTCATGACCATCTTGACCGGCTTTCCCGTCTTTTTGGCCAAGAGTAAGGCGAGCGGCTCTAAATAGACAGTGGTCTTGCCGCCAAACCCACCACCGATTTCAGCCGGAATGACCTTAATATCACCGCGAGTCATCTGTAGGATGTGTCCGCACAGCTCACGGACCGCGAAGGGTCCCTGGGTACTCACCCAAATCGTTCCCCGGCCGTCTTGGTTGTACTGCGCTACGGCGTTGAGCGGCTCAATGTAGCCCTGGTGCACCATCGCCGTGGTGAACTCGCGTTCGACAATGACGTCAGCAGCGGCAAAACCCACCGCAAGATCACCACGAGCAAAACGCACCTGACTGGCGATGTTCGTCTCTTTATCACTCTTCTCCGCCGCCCCCGCCGTGCGGAGGTCTGGATGCAAAATCGGTGCGTCGTCCTTCATCGCCTCAAGGACATTTTGGACATGGGGCAACGGTTCGTACTCGACCTTGATGAGCTTGACTGCCTCCTCGGCAATGTGCGGGCTGGTCGCCGCTACGGCTGCCACCGCATGCCCATCGTAGAGTACCTTGCCCCGCGCCATGATGTTCATCGACAAGTGACGGGGGTTGACGAAATTCTCGCCCACTTGGACGAGACCAGGCTCGATATCTGGGAAATCCGCCCCCGTGATGACGGCTTTCACTCCTGGCAGGGCCAGCGCTGCCGAAGCATCAAGCGATTTGATCCGTGCATGCGCATGAGGACTGCGCAACACCTTGCCATGCAGCATCCCAGGCAGGTTAATATCCGCGCCATACTTGGCCCGACCGGTAACCTTATCGACCCCATCGTGCCGAATCGGGCGCGTGCCGATAACTTTGAACTTATGCTCTTGTTGGGATTCCATGCGCACCTCCCTTGAAACGCTGAACGCAGAACGCTGAACGGCAAACCGCAGGAAGCTCAGGACAGTCTTCTCATTTCTCGTTCATCGTTCATCATTCATCGTTGTGCCTCTTCTCCCGGATTTCGCACTGCTTCATCCGGGCTACAAAGGTTCACAAAAAAATGGGGAAGAGCGGCTCTTGCCCTTCCCCATAAAGAAAGAATGGGGAAAGCTTTAGCCCCCTCCAATAGCAGGAACAAAATGGATTTCGCTATCGGCTGGGACCGATTCCGACAAGCCGCCAGTGATGACTTCGCCGTCAATCGCGACCGCAATCGATCCAGCTAAATCCCCCTTCTCGACCACACGCTCGCGAAAACCAGGGAACTGTCGCTCCAGATCGTCGATGATTTCT
>JBGPOI010000476.1:0-4256 GCA_041487975.1 Binatia bacterium
ACTGCCCCTTCGTTGATCCCGAGGCGTCGCCCCAGCTCAGTATTGCTGAGGCCAGCCTCACGCATCGCCTCATACAGCGCTAGCTTGGCTGTGACGAGAGTCGGTAAGGTGATCATCACCTGCCCTGGTTTCGCTTTCGAGGGCTTCGGGATTGGCCGGCGCGCCTGTACGTATCCGCCCAGCGCCGCGATCAGCGCATCGACCGCCTCGCGCAGCGCTTCCTCTCGGGTGTTGGCGTCGGTCCCGGCCTCGGGAACATCGGGAAACGTCACCAGATAAAAGCCGGCTGTATCGACCTTCACAGTGGCTGGATAGCGAAAGGGACTCATGTGCTACTCCTCAAGATCGTTTCGACTTAAACCCAGGTCAGCCAGCATTTTCTGCAATAACCCGGGACCGACCTCCTTCTTCCGATCTTTCACAGTGGTAAAGCGCTCGCCATAGTACAACCTCCCATGGCTGCCTTTCCCCTGACGCGCCTCAAACCGGATCGTGACATTCCGGGCTCCGGCTACTCTCCTGACCCGCCGGATGAATTCTGCTCCTGTCACTCATTCACGGTCGCACGTAAGTGTACGATTCGCAAGACGAGGTCTTGGAGTCCCGACCTTTCCTTGCTCCTCCCCTATAACCAAATGGACCTCGGTCTTGATTTGCCCAGTCGAGCCGCGTAGGTGTAAGTTCAGTGAGCAAGCTAGGCGATATGCTTGTGAAAGAAGTGTGGATTTTAGCGGGATTTCTTGCGTTCTGTCTCTTTCCTTCCCAGGCCCTGCCCGTGGAAACGGCACCCAGGATCACCGACAGGGAGATTGTCGAGAAACTGACCCGTCTGGAGGAAGGGCAAAAGGCTTTGGGCCAGCGCATTGAAGACACCAACCGCCGCCTGGTGGAAGGATTCAAGGCTCTCAACCAACGCATCGACGATACCAACCGCCGCATGGAGGAAGGATTCAAGGCCCTGAGCCAACGCGTCGATGAAACTAACCGCCGTATCGATGAAACTAACCGTCGTATCGATGAGCTGAAACAAGATCTCGGTCAACGCATCAACGAACTGAGGGAAATGATGCTGTGGGGATTTGGGGTGCTGTTTAGTGGGATGCTTGCCCTGGTAGGATTCGTGCTCTGGGACCGCAGAAGTGCCCTTGCCCCAGCCGTGCGGCAGATGGAAGGGCTACGGGAGCGCGAGGAGAAGCTCGAGGCAGCGCTCAGGGAGTATGCCTCCAGGACCCCAGAGCTGGCGGAATCCCTCAAAAAAATGGGGCTTTTGTGAACCTGTCAGGGCGATCGTAAGAATCACCCCTGCAAGCAGACGAATTACACCGGCCAGATCACCTGATGTTCCTGCGCCACAAAGCTGCGGGCCAAAGAGAGATCGAGAAATTTCTCCGCGTCCGGCCACGATCCTGCGGTGAACTCCTTTGAGTCCATCATCCTCTGCATGGCGTCCACGTCATCCACCCAGAGTTGAGCGACCCCGTCCCACTTCGGCTCGGCGTAGCTATAGGCCGCATCAACGGCGTGGCACTGGACATAACGCCGCAGGCCGGGCAGCTTGCAGACCAGCGGCCCGTGCACGTCGATCCAATACTTGCGAAAGTCGCTCAGGGACATCCCGGGCTTGCGTTTGAGCTGAAAGATGGTCTTGACCAACTGTGGGGTTTGCGGGCCGTTGAGGATCACCTGGTCAGTCGTGACCAACCATTCGACCCGGGTCATATCAATGAAGTTGTGCTCGTCGACCAAGGCGCCGTTCAGATATTCGCGGCTTTGGCGCAACGCTTCCAGCGCCGTTTCATTGTCGAGCCACGCCTCGGCCGCTCCGTCGTAGGAAGAATTTGCCCCGGCAAAGGGGATACGGTGGCTCTGAATGTAGCCCCTGAGGTGTGGGATCTTTTTGGCGATGGGCCCGTGGACCTCGCGCCAATAGCGGTGGAACTCAGCATCGCTGAGCGACGGTTTCCGCGTGATAAAATAGAGACTGTGAATCATCAGGTTTCCCTCCTTGTTTTCACTGAACGCTGACCGCTGAAAGCTGAGCGCTCTCATCTATAAACCGTTCTCTACTCTCAGGCAAACCCGACCGCTGGGCTTCCGCAACCGGTAACTCCATCGCTATAATAAGCCTGTTTAAGAGAAGCACGCATCGCGAGGATCGTGACACATGAAGATTCTGGTCGCCGAAACCGCGGGATTTTGCTGGGGAGTCAGACGCGCGCTGGACCAAGCAGTGGACCTGGCGAAGAAGACCGACGGTCCGGTCCACACCTTCGGACCGCTCATCCATAACGCGCAGGTCCTGGAGGAACTGACCGAGCAGAATATCCACGCCGTAGAGCAATTGAGCGACCTGCGTGGCGGCACGGTTTTGGTCCGGGCGCATGGCGTGCGACCCGAAGTGTTCGATCAACTGCGCTCCAGCGGTGCGGATGTTTTCGACGCCACCTGCCCCTTAGTGCGTAAGGTACAAAAGATCATCAGCAAGTATGGGAACGATGGCTACGACGTGGTCATCGTCGGCGACGACCACCATGCCGAAGTGGTGGGCTTACGTGGCTATACCCCCAACCGCTGCTTCGTAGTAGCGAACGAGAAAGAGGCGGAGAGCCTACCGGAATTCGAGCGGGTCTGCGTCGTGTCGCAGACCACCCAGAACGACGATACCTTTGCCCGCACGGTTGACGTTATCAAACACAAGGCACATGTCATTCGCGCGACCAACACCGTCTGTGAACCCACCCGCGACCATCAGCGTGAGACCATTGATCTGGCCCGGCTGGTGGACTTGATGGTCGTGGTCGGCGGTCGTCATAGTGCCAACACCTGTCGCCTGGCCGACCTGGCCGCTGAGGAAGGTGCGCGCGTACTGCACGTCGAAACCGACGCGGAGTTGAAAAAAAGCGACTTTGACGGCTGCGCTGCCGTGGGGATCACTGCCGGCGCATCGACTCCCGAGTGGATGATCAACCGAGTGGTCGAGAAAATTGACGCCTTCAACCCTGAGACTACTAGCCGCCTGAATACCTTGTTGAAACACGCGATGGGAGTCTTGGTCGCCAGCAACGTGTACGTGGGGCTCGGCGCGGCCGCGCTGACACTGGCCGCGAGTTTCCTGCTGCAACCGTTCCTGTCACGGGGAGTGTTGCTTCCCTTGATGAGCACGGCCGGGCTGTTTATCATGGCCATGCACACGGTTAACCGTTATCAAGAACGCTCGCACTACAGTGGCTGGGGGACGTTTTCGCCGCGGGCCTTTCAACGCTTCCAACAGATTATGCTCTGGATCGGGCTTGCCGCCTTGGCCGCCTCCCTTGGGCTCGCCGCTGCGCTGGGGCCTAATCAGCTCCTCGCCCTCGCCGCTTTCGGTCTCCTGGGCGCGTTGTACGGCGTGAAATTGATCCCGCTCAACTGGGCTCGTCATCTCATGGGTATTCGCCGGCTTAAGGATCTGCCGGCATCCAGAGACATGGGTACGGCCCTAGGCTGGACTGTCGCCGCCAGCATCGTGCCGTTGCTGACAGTCGGCTCCTCCTCACATCTGCGCGCAGCCGGCGTGCTGGCGTTCGTCTTCCTGTTGGTCTTTCTGCGCTCGGCGCTGATCGGCGTCCGTGATGTTCAAGGCGACAAGATCATGGGCATGGAGACGATTCTCAAAGTCGTGGGCAAACGTCGGACCAAGGAAGTGCTGGTCAGTGTCGTGGCCACACTCACCGTTCTGCTGCTCGCGCTGACCTTCCCCTGGCGCGGGTTGCCGCTCGCCGCCTTCCTTTTGACCGTGGTCGCTTACATTTGTGCAGGGTGCTGGATGTACCATCAGCGCCTGCTGCCGAAGGGCGCGGCTGGTGAGATCTTGGTGGACGGACAGTTTCTCCTGGCCGGCGCGATGGCGTTTGTATGGCACTTGTACCGCTGACGTCCCGGTTCGCTGCAAATCGTTCTCGCTTCCCGTAACCGCGCGAGGTCGCCGCAGTCGCGGCGCTCGGTCTTCACGCCGTCGGCGCCGAGGTCGGCGAGCATGGCGGCGCACTGGGGTCCCTGGACGACAATGGAGAAATCGAGAATGCGGATACCTGCGAACGGACCGGGCATAAAGATCACCTCCTGTCAGATTGCCACCTCCACCACTCCCGAGGTCAGGCTGAAAACACAAGAGGGCAAGAAAGGGGGGCAGGGATCGGGGGGCAACAAGAAACCGCCGACACTTAACCGGACGGAGAAACGACCGATGAGCTTGTATATCTCTATACAAGGAAGCG
>JBGPOI010000477.1:0-4226 GCA_041487975.1 Binatia bacterium
CGTAGGCCACGGACCCAGCGTCGTCTGCACTCGGAGAGGGAGCTCGTCAAAAGGAATATGGGGGTTGGGCTCCTGAAAGTGCAGGCTCGGTGGGATCTCCAACTGCTTGAGCGCCAGCGCCACCTTGATCAGGCCAGCAACGCCAGCCGCGGCCTCCAGATGGCCGATATTGGTCTTGACCGAGCCCAAGGCGCAAGGTCGCCCAAGGGGACGGTCGATGGCGAGCACTGTGCCCAGGGCTTTCGCCTCAATCGGATCGCCCAAGAACGTGCCTGTGCCGTGGGCCTCAACGTATTGAACGTGGCCAGGTGAGACCCCGGCTCGCCGGTAGGCTTCTCGCAAGACCGCTTCTTGGGCCAGCGGATTCGGAGCCATGAGCCCGTTGCTCCGTCCGTCCTGATTCACGGCACTGCCACGAATCACGGCATAAATCGGATCACCGTCGGCCAGAGCTCTCGATAAAGGCTTCAGAACGACGAGACCGGCGCCTTCACTGCGAACGTAGCCGTTGGCCTGAGCATCGAAGGCTTTGCAGCGCCCATCCGGAGCCATGACTCCGGCTTTGGTGAAATTGATGGTGATCGCTGGCGAGAGGATCAGGTTCACGCCTCCGGCTAGAGCGAGGGTGGACTCTCCGTTTCTTAGGCTGCAGCAGGCCAGGTGGACGGCAACGAGCGATGAGGAACAGGCAGTGTCGATTGCGATACTCGGCCCCCGGAAATCAAACAGGTACGAGATACGGTTGGCCGCGATGCTCAAGGCATTGCCTGTGCCCGCATAGGCATCAATCCGAGAGGGATCATTCAACTGAATCCGACTGTAATCGTTGGTCGAAATGCCGATAAACACACTGGTCTGGGTGCCGACGAGACGCTCCGACACCTGTCCAGCATCTTCTAATGCTTCCCAGGCCACCTCCAGTAAGAGGCGTTGCTGGGGGTCCATACGCGCAGCCTCCCGAGGGGAAATGCCAAAGAAATGGGGATCAAACTGATCCACCTGCTCAAGGAAGCCGCCCCAGGGGGTGTTCATTTTGCCTGGGGTCGCTGGGTTTGGGTCGTAAAAGGCGTGAAGGTTAAAGCGCTCCGCTGGAACTTCGCTGATGACATCCACTCCGTCTCGTAGCAGCCGCCAGAAAGCTTCCGGGTCGCGAGCGCCAGGAAACCGACAGCCGATGCCGATGATGGCGATCGGTTCGGTTTTTGCCTCCCAGTCTTGACCAATCCTGGTGGTTGACTCCGACACCTCCGCTGACCCGGCTAAATGCCGAGCGAGAGTCTCGATGGTGGGGTACTCATATGCCAGAGCAGGAGAAAGTTGTCGTCCAAGCCACTCTGCGAGTTCACCAGAAAGGCTGACCACCTCCGTTGACCCCAGACCGTAGCTGGCGAAGGGCTCCCGGACATCTATCTCGTGAGACTCGATTCCCAGCAGCTCGGAAAGCCTGGAGACCAGCCAGGCTTGGATGACTTCTGCGGTCCGAGAATCTATTGGTGAATTTCCCTGTTCGTCACATTTGTTCCCATCGGCAGAGTTCTGTAACTCGCTGTTTGTAGAATTCCCGGCCATCGCTCACTCCTCACAGCCTCTCCAGGGTGCCTTCCAGGAAGCTGGCCTGGCAAGCACGGCGCTGAAGCTTGCCGCTGGGGGTCTTCGGAATGCGCCCAGCCCTGAGTAGCACCACCGTGTGCACTCGCACATCATGCTCTTCTGCCACCGCTCGCCGAAGAGCCCGGACCACCGTCTCGACATCCAGCAGCAGACGCCCCTTCGGATGAGAGTGCGGTTCCTCCCCCTGCTGGTCGCGCTCCGGTCGGTAGCGACCCGCCACCTCGGCTACGACGATCAGACGTTCTTCATCAGCGACATCGACGGAAAACGCCGCACAACAACCCGGCCGTATTGCCGGGTGACTCTGTTCCACCGTCAATTCAATATCGTGGGGGTAAAGGTTGCGGCCACCGATGATGATCAGATCCTTCAGGCGACCGGTGACAAACAGCTCGCCATCTTTGAAGAATCCCAAATCCCCAGTGCGGAGAAACGGTCCCTCACCAGTATCGGCCAGGTAGGCCTGGAAAGTGCGCTCGGTTTCCTCAGGTCGGTTCCAGTAGCCCTGGGCAACACTCGGGCTTGACACCCAGATCTCGCCCACCTCATCAGGTGCACATTGGGTCAACGATTCCGGATGAACGATGACAATCTTGGTATTGAGCTGAGCACGGCCGCATCCTACCAATGTCCGCACATTCTGTTGCTGTTCTAGGGCCTCCACCACGCGATTCTGTTCAAGCGCTGCTACCTGGGTCGTGCAGAAGATGGGCTCATCTTTTAGAAGTCCGCCCGAAACCATCAGCGTGGCTTCGGCAAGTCCGTAACACGGATAGAAGAAGCTTGGGTGGAACCCACAGAGTGCAAAGGCCTCGGCGAATCGTTTCAGGGTGTCCGCACGGATTGGCTCCGCACCGTTGTAAGCCGCATACCAACTGCTGAGGTTGAGAGTTTCGCGTTGCTCTGGGGTAATCTTGCGAGCGCACAGTTCATAGGCGAAATTGGGGCCTCCACTAATAGTAGCTTGGTAGCGCGAAATGGCCTGGAGCCACCGCACTGGCCGCTGAAGAAAGGAGTGGGGAGGCATGAGGAAACACCGACCTCCTATATACACAGGTTGGATGATTCCGTTGGTAAGTCCCATATCATGGAAGGCCGGCAGCCATGTTACGGATACACTGTCCGGTGTGAGATCCAAGGCGTGGGTGAGATATGCCGAATTATGGAGAAGGTTCCCGTGACTGACCATCACACCCTTCGGGATCGTGGTGGAACCCGAAGTGTATTGGAGCAAAGCCAGCGTATTGCGGCTCACCGCAGGATGTTGCCATTCCTGCGCCAGGCTGCTGATAACGTTGTCGGTGACCAACCAGTGCATTGCCTGTAGCTCTGGAGCTTGCATAAACAGACGCTCAACCTTGGAGAAGATCGATGACGTGGTGAGCGCCACCGACGGGTGAGCATCGTTCGTGATAGCCCGTAGCCTGGGCAGGGTTCGCTGTGGCTGGGCCGGATTGGGCGGGGGCAGAGGGACGGCAATGACCCCGGCATATAAGCAAGCAAAAAAAGCGGCTATGAACTCGAGACCCGTTGGATAGAGCAACAGGGCACGCTCCCCGCTTGCTCTATAGCTTTGGAGCAGCGCACCAATGGCCCGGGCTTGGCAGTCCAACGCCGCATAGCTCAGATGGGCCCCTTCTATTTCTCCATCGAGTAAATAAGTATAGGCCCGCTGCTCCGGCTGCTGAAGCGCTCGCCAGCGAAGGACTTCGACGAGTGTAGAAAACTCCACAATTGGATCAGCAGGGCCTCTATTCATCCGTACCCCTCCACTAAACTTAACGGTTCTGTCGCAAACTGCAAGCGTGGATGAGATCACTCCATCGTCTTCACTGGAAGTTGCGCAGCCAGCGAGTAGAATTGTTTAGCAGGCGTTTGTTTTGGCACCCCACGGCTTCCCATCTGCCCCTTCTTGATCCTCTGCATGACTTCGATCGCCCGTAATCAAAAACTTGTTACCCCCAACGCTTCCAAGTGCTAACGGCTCTGGCGATGGCGGCGTAAAGAACGTCGGAGGGACACGAAAAGAAATGATCACTATAGGTGCCCTCTTCTATTTACAGTCCTGACATTTCTGTTCTTACACATAAGAAATAACTACGGTCAGCATTGCCGAAAACGAGAAAGCACGATATGCTCCCGTCGCAGGACCGCATAGGAAAATCCACGACTTATCCAAGCTCAGCAGGATGGCAAGACACTTACCGTAACAAATATCACAGAACCAGCTATCAGGAGGTGAACTGTGAATTCGCTAGTCTCGTGGAGAGCGCCGCCGCAAAGCAACAGACGGCGAAGTTAGCGAGGCAGGTCAACGGCGTCACCGACGTTATCAACAACCTGCACGTGCAGGCGGAGAGCTAACCGGCGCGCAGCCTGCCGCCGCGGCCCGCACGCCGAGGAATCTGTCCTGTCTTCAATGGTTTCTTTTCTCTCACGGAGGTCTTTGACTATGAGCTTGCTATTATTGATCATTTTACTGCTGCTTTTTTTTGGTGGTCTGCCTCGTTGGGGCTATCACTCGTATGGCTATGCGCCCTCGGGCCTCGTCGGGGTGCTGTTGATTATCATCATCATTCTGCTCCTCACCGGCCGATTCTGACAGAGAAACAGGA
>JBGPOI010000478.1:0-4213 GCA_041487975.1 Binatia bacterium
AAAAGCAGATTGTGGAATAGTTGGCCGAGCAGTGAGAGCGACTGAAGTCGCCACTACGACTCCGTCAATTGATTCTTGGGGTCAGGTTACGGGCGCACCTCATAGTACGCGTTGAGCGGATTCTCGAAATCGTGCCGCTTAAAATGGCGGAAACCAGTTTCAGCAGTCATCTGGCGAGCGACAGATTCGTTGAAACCTAGCGTTCCGAGCCCGGCACCGCCCGGCTCGGAAAGAGCGGAGGACATGCAGCCCATCACCGAGAAGGCGTACAACAGAGTAGTCATCGGGTTCTGTTCCAGGTTTTCCTCGAACGTCGGTGCGCTTTTAATATCAGCGATGAGCCAGGTGCCGTCGGGCTTGATCGCCGAGCGGATGGCGCGGATCATCTCGGCTGGATGAGTCATATCATGGATGCAGTCAAATGTTGTAACGAAATCAAAACTCCCGTCCGTTGGCAACCTGTCACTCTTCGCGTCGTGGAAGGTCACATTCTTCGCCCCGGCTTGAGTTTTGTTGGCTTCGGCTCGGGCGAGGGCATGTTGAGAAATATCATAGCCGTGAAACTCGGACTGCGGAAAGGCTTTCGCCATCTCAATAAGGGCAACGCCGGAACCACAACCGACATCTACCGCCTTCGCCCCGGCTTGCAGCTTAGTCACTACCCCATCGAGTTTCGGCAACACCTGCGAGACGAGGGTCAAACGATACCAATTGCCGAAAACCCGCTCGATGCCGCGTGCGCCCTCGGGACCACGGGCATCGTAATTCAGTCCGATCCCTGTTCTAAAGGCTTCAGGTAATTTCTCTACCACAGCCATGCGTTGCGGGAGGTCACTGAAAATGCCGACGGCGAGCTTCGGACTGTTTGCATCCGCCAGGAACATGGCAACCTCGGGCGACAGCTCAAAGCGTTCCTCGCCCTTATAGTCGATGAGTCCAGCAGCGGCCTGACCACGCACCCATTCGCGCACCCAGCGCTCATGCAAACCGGCCTTCCGTGCCAGTGCTTCGCTCGTCAGCGGTCCCGCCCCGTGCATTGTTTGATAAAGTCCAAGCTTGTCACCTAAATAGATCATCGCCGAAACGCCCATTCCCTTCAGATAGCCGAAAATGCGTTCCCCGCTCGCTTTGACCTTCGCTGGATCAATTTCACGTGAGCCTCTGGACATAAGGCGTTGCTCCTCTGCTAAACTCGTTCTCGTGCTTCGACAGGCTCAGCACGAACGGGGAATTGCCAACGATTTGCATCCCTGTCCCGTTCGCCCTGAGCCCTTCGACTGGGCTCAGGACAGGCTTGTCGAAGCCTGCGGTGAGTTTATCGAACCAGGTGAACGCGGTGTTTTTCCGTATCCTATCAACTGGAAGATGGGCAGGGCCCACCTTCCTCTCCGACCGCTGACCGCTGACTGCTCTCTACATCCCACTGATCAATTCGAGGATCGTTCCGTCCGGGTCTTTGAAGCACACCACGCCGATCTTGGCTCCGCCGGGTCCGTCGATTTTCTTAAGTGGCGCGACGAATTCGACCCGTTTGGTTTTGAGCTCTTCGTAGGTTTTGTCGATGTCGTCCACCGTGAACGCGATGCGGCAGATGCCGACGTTGTTCAGGGTCGGATACGGCTGCCCTTGCGTAGGCGGATCGATGAACTGTACGAGGTCGAGCACCGGCGCGGTGGCATCGCTCCCCAGACGCATGAACACGCCGCGTAGCTTCCTCGCCTTCACACCGAGTGCATCGCCCACACTGGGGTCATCCATGGTGAAATCGTTGACTTTGCTGAAGCCGAGATCCTGATAGAAGCGGATCGACCGCTCCATGTCCCGGACACAGATGTTGACGTGAAAGAGTCGCTGGAGCATGACCGTTCCTCCTGTGAAACGCTATTCACTTTTAGTTGCTAGCGCTTAGTCAAACGACGTAGGGGCACGTGGCCAATGGAAAAAACCAGGCCGAAGCCGTGCCCCTATCAGCTAACAGCCAATTCCCAACAGCGAAAGGCTTCTCTACGCTTGGCCTGAGCGCAGGACGTGACCCGGCAGCGCACCGGTGTGCTGGCCGCCATCATACAGCACGGAGCCATTCACGATCGTGTATTGCATGCCTTGCGCAGGCATAACCAGCCGTTTGCCACCGCCCGGTAAATCGTTCACCATATCGCCGCGCTTCTTGGAACCGACGGTATGCAAATCAAAGATAGCGAAGTCCGCGGCTAAGCCTTTCTTGAGCGCCCCCCGTTGGGTGATACCGTAAAACGCGGCAGGCTCTGATGTGAGTCGTTTCACCGCGTGTTCGAGCGTCATCACGTGCCGGTCACGGACCCACGTTCCGAGCATGTACGTGCAATACCCGGCATCGCACAACATATCGACATGGGCGCCGCCATCCGATAACCCAACCATCACTCGCGAGTCAGTAATCAGTTCAGGAATCCGATCCTCATCGGCGTTGAACAACTCATAGGTGTAGAGAAGGTTGAGATCATCTTCGATGGCAAGGTCCAGGAAGGTATCGAGGGCGTCTTTTCCGCGATCCTTGGCGATTTGCGCCACGGACTTCCCGAGAAACGGCCTCATCGCCGGATTCCCGACCTCATGAACGATGCACCGTTCCCATTTGCCGCCGAACACCTTGGGCGCTTCCATCTCCTTGCGGAATCCCGCGCGGAAGTTTGGCTCACGATAGAATTGCTTCTGCTCTTCCACTGGCCGCTGGAAGGCAGGTTTCCAACATGGCAGATTCGCGAAGATAAAGGGGCTTTTCAGGTCGATCTGGATAATCAACGGTCGGCAAGTCACCTGAGCGACAGCGCCCTTCTTAATAAGCGGGGCGGTCGCTCGTAACGTGTCCTGACACGCATTAGGCATATCGTCGCGGTTCAGTAAGGCCAACCATGTCACCGGCCGTCCACTTTCGGTAAGCAACATATCCAGCAGTGCGTATTCACTCTCGTCGACAAGGGACACGGAGTTCGACAGCGCCAGCTCGATTGACCCTTTCCCTAGCTCCTTGAGCGCATTGCTATAGGCTTTCAGCTCATCTCGACTGGCATTGCGGCAGGCGATTGGCCGTCCTTTGTAACCGATATGCTGCGCAACATTGGTTGTTGAAAAACCAAATGCCCCAGCCGCCACAGCTTCCTTGATGAGCGCTTTGATCTGCGCCGTCTCTTGAGCTGTGGCCGCCCGGTCCATCGACTCCTCACCCATCACGAAGTGACGGAACGGGGTCAGCGGAGCCATGAATCCAATGTTGATGCCGCATCCGCGTTTTTCGGCGGCATTCATGTATTCGGGAAAGGTCTCCCATTCCCACTTGATCCCCTTGGCCAAGACATCAAAGGGAATCGCTTCGACGTTCACCAAGTCCCACGCCGCGATTTCGCGCGCGTCGGGTTTACACGGGGCGATGCCGACGCCGCAGTTGCCCATCACTAAACTTGTCACGCCATGCCATGACGACGAGGTGATCAAAGGGTCCCAGCAAATCTGCGCGTCATAGTGCGTGTGCGGATCGATAAATCCCGGCGCGACGATCAGATCCGAGGCATCGATTACTTTCTTAGCGCCTTCGCTGATCTTGCCGATCTCGGCAATCTTTCCATTGGCCACGGCAACATCCGCGCGATACTGCGGTGCGCCCGTGCCATCCACAACCGTCCCGTTTTTAATAAGTAGATCGTATGACATCACTAACCTCCTTTAGCCTGCGGTAGGCTACTTTTAACATGGATGAGTATTGGGTGCGGGTTTTTCTCGTTTCGTTTTTCCTGGTACCTAACACCCGGCCCCTAGCTCCTAAATTACGCCTTCTTTCTCCAACTGCGCTCTCTCCTGCTTGGTTAACTTCAGCAGTTCGTCATACACATAGTCGTTGTCCTCACCGTAGCACGGCGCGGCGCGCTCGGTGGGACCGCCTTGGTTCACGGTCGCGTTGGCGAAATGAAACGGCACGTCCTTGACCGGCCAGGCGCCGATCTCGCTGTGCGGCAGTGGCATCAACCATTTGAGATGTTGCAGTTGCGGGTCGCGTTCGATCCGGTCTTGCGCTGTCTGGCATACCCCTGCAGACACCCCGGCTTTCTGCAGGCTTTCCTGTAGGGCGAACGGTTCCTTGTCGTTGGTCCACGCACTGACCAGCCGATCCAGTTCATCCTGGTTCTGTACCCGCGCGGCCAGGGTGGCGAATTTCTCGTGCTGCGCCCAGGCCGGAGTG
>JBGPOI010000479.1:0-4209 GCA_041487975.1 Binatia bacterium
AACCGGCTGCGGCAAATCCAGACTGGCAGCATCAATGTCTATCTGTACGTGATCGTTGGCGCAGTCGCTGCAGCGCAGTTCCTCCCACACCTCTCGGCAGAGATGCTGATAAATTCATTGTACGTCGTGCTGGCGGTTTTGGCCGTGGTCGGCGTACTCGCGCTGCTTTCCGCTCGACGCCCTCTCTGGCGTCCACCGATCCTCAGAGGCGGCGCACCTGAGTCCCACTGAGCCTTGGTGAAGGAGTCTTCATGGAGACCTCTGTTCTTTCCCTCATGATCTTTATCCCGATCGTGGGCATGGCAGCTATTCTCTGCATTCCCAGCCAAGCCGACGATTTGATCAAGAAGGTCGCATTGGGCGTTACTTTACCGCCTCTTATTCTGGGGATATGGCTGTTCCAGCACTTCAACCGCGCGACTCCCGACCTGCAGTTCGTTGTCAAAGTTCCCTGGATCGCTTCCTACAACATCGAATATTTTGTCGGCGTCGATGGTATTAGTATCTCGATGGTGCTGCTCACCGTCTTCTTGTGTCCGATCTGCATCCTCGCTTCATGGGGGATTGAACGGGCGGTAAAGGGCTATTTCGCGCTATTCCTTCTCCTCGATGCCGCCATGGTGGGCGTCTTCTGCGCCATGGATTTCTTCCTCTTCTACGTCTTTTGGGAATTGATGCTGCTGCCCATGTACTTCCTCATCGGCATCTGGGGCGGACCGCGGCGTGAATATGCAGCCATCAAATTCTTTCTGTACACCATGTTCGGTAGCGTGCTCATGCTGGTCGCCATGCTGGTCTTCTATGTCCAGACTGATTTTTCCTTTGACCTGACCAAGCTAGCGGCTACGGCTAAGCATTTCAGTACCGACCCGGTCCTCTTTAGTTTGAATATGCCGCAACTACTGTGGCTCGGGCTCTTCATTAACTTCGCGGTCAAGATTCCGGCTTTCCCGTTTCACACCTGGTTACCTGACGCGCATGTCGAGGCGCCCACTGCCATCTCCGTGATTCTGGCGGGAGTGCTGCTCAAGATGGGCACCTACGGGATTCTGCGCATCAACTATCCCTTGCTGCCAGAGGCGACCTTTCAGCTCGCGCCCTATTTCTTGGGTGCACTGGGAGCGTGGAACATCGTCTACGGCGCCCTCTGCGCCCTCGCCCAGTGTTTCATCGAGCCGAAGGACATGAAGAAACTTGTGGCGTATTCCAGCATCAGTCATATGGGATACGTCATGTTAGGGATGGCGTCGTTCACGCCGCAGGGCATTAATGGCGCCGTGCTGCAAATGTTTAATCACGGGACGATCACGGCGATGCTCTTCCTCATTGTCGGGGTGATCTACGATCGGGCGCACCACCGTCGCATCGATGGCTTCGGCGGATTGGCGTCGGTGATGCCAGTGTACACCGGGGTGATGGCCCTGGCTTTCTTCGCTGCGATGGGGCTTCCTGGCCTTTCGGCGTTCATTTCCGAGGTGCTGGTGCTGCTCGGCGCTTGGCAAAGATACAAGATCCCAACTCTATTTGGCGCTGCTACCGTTATCCTGACCGCTGGCTACCTCTTATGGACAATCCAACAGATGTTCCTGGGCAAGCCGCGCGAGGATTACGCGCAGATGCATCTTGCAGAAATTAATGCACGGGAACTTTGTATGCTTATCCCTATTGGCGTTGTCGTGATCGTCTTGGGCATTTATCCCCATGCCGTGCTTGACCTGCTGAACGTGTCTTTGCTGAACCTGAATAAAATCGTGCTTGCCGCAGCTCCGGGGCCGGCTATTGCCCTTCACTAACAGAGAAGGACTCAGCGCACATGAGCCTCGGTAGTGTTGACAGTCTTGCTTACCTCTACCCTGAAGGGATTCTTTCCCTGACGATCCTCGTGATCTTTCTTGCCGACCTGTTCGTGAAAGACAAAGAGCAGTTGGGAAATGTCGCCCTCGTCGGTGTTACGCTTGCCCTCGTGTTTACCTCGGGACTCTCGTTTTTTGGTCATCGCCTGCTCGCTGGACTGCAATGTGGGAGTGACGGCTGCTGGCTGTTTCACCGTATGATAGTGCTCGACAACTTTGCCATTTTCTTCAAAGTCGTACTGGCGTTGTCGGGGGTCGGCGCGGTGTGGATGTCCCTGGGCTCGAACGAGGTGAAAGGACCAAACCAGGGAGAGTACTACGGCATTTTACTGGGGAGCACCCTGGGCATGTTCTTCATGGCTTCGGCCGCGAATCTGCTGATGGCCTATCTGTCGCTGGAGTTTGTCAGCCTCACGTCTTACGTGCTCACCGGGTACCAGCGGCATAACCGGCGGGGAGGAGAGGCCGCGCTCAAGTATCTCATCTACGGGGGCGTTGCCTCCGGCGCCATGATTTACGGGATGAGTTGGATCTTCGGCCTCACCGGCAGCATGGATTACGCGGAGATCAATGCGGCGTTGATGCAGGGAGACGTGAACCACCTGGCGCTGTTGATTGCGTTAGTCCTCATTTTTGCCGGCTTCGGCTATAAAATCTCAGCCGTGCCGTTCCATATGTGGGCGCCGGATGTGTATCATGGCGCGCCTATTCCGATCACGGCTTTTCTCGCGGTAGGCTCCAAGGCCGCCGGTTTTGCTTTACTTATGCGCTTCTTCTATCCGGTGCTATCTAAAGCAGGAGAGGGGGGAGCCTGGCACGTCCTCGCCGGTGTGGATTGGCCTCAACTCATGCTGGTGATTTCGATGATCACTATGACTCTGGGCAATCTGGCGGCGCTCAACCAGCAGAATGTCAAGCGCCTGCTCGCCTACTCTAGCATCGCCCATGCCGGATACACGCTGATGGGGTTTGTGGTTCTCAGCGACGAAGGCCTGCGGGCGATGCTCTTCTATCTGATCGTCTATTATCTGATGAACCTCGGGGCTTTCCTGGTCGTGATGGTCGTTGCCAATAACACTGGCAGAGAGGATCTCGAGGGCTTCCGCGGGTTAGCGTGGCGTGGTGGCGCCCTACCGGCCATTGCCATGGCCATCTTTCTTTTTTCGCTGACCGGCCTGCCGCCGCTAGCGGGATTTATTGGGAAGTTCTACCTCTTCTATGCAGTGGTGAAGGAGCACTTCTACTATCTCGCTGTGGTCGGCATCCTCAACAGCGTCGTTTCCCTGTACTACTACGTGCGTATCGTCAAGACCATGTTCCTTGATGCTCCGCTGGGAACGGAAGGAGAGGTCACTCTTGATCCTCACAACGGGTCTCTCCTGGCCGTGTTGAGTGTGATGACCGTCGTCTTGGGTCTTTACTGGGCTCCGGTGGTTGAATTTGCCAATCGTTCGGCGCATTTCTTTCTCGGATAAAGCTCTCGAGCGCTGGGACTGTCCTAATCTAACGTGAAGTGTCCGTGTTTCCTTTTGCGAGGAACGAGGCAATGTCCCAATTCGGACAGTACTCGGGCGCTAGCCCGCTTGCGCTACCCAATCTGGTTGTGTTAATCGACTCTCCTGAACGAAGAGATCGGGGCGTGGCGCAGCCTGGTAGCGCACCTGCCTTGG
Source organism: Binatia bacterium (assembly GCA_041487975.1). Lineage (GTDB taxonomy): Bacteria > Desulfobacterota > Binatia > Bin18 > Bin18 > JACQEL01. Next base: position 3,524 of record JBGPOI010000479.1, read on the forward strand.
GAGCAGGGGGTCGGCCGTTCAAATCGGCTCGCCCCGATTGGAAAAGGAAAAACCAAGGAGCGTGGCAGTCCCGCTCCAAATGTAATGCCCCTGATTTTCTTCCGGCCGCGAGCGCCAGTAGCTCAGTAGGATAGAGCAACGGCCTTCTAAGCCGTGGGTCGGGGGTTCGAATCCCTTCTGGCGCGTATGGTGGGTGTAGCTCAGCTGGCAGAGCACTGGGTTGTGGCCCCAGGGGTCGAGGGTTCAAATCCCTTCACTCACCCCATTCTTCTGCGGGTGCAGAAGTTCTAGGCCACGCCCGTGGGGAAATCAAACGTTCAAGACCACAGTCAGTAGCGGGCCGCTAGCTCAGTTGGTAGAGCAGCTGACTCTTAATCAGCGGGTCCGGAGTTCGACTCTCCGGCGGCCCATCAGCTAAGCCCTTGAGAAATCAAGGGCTTTTTCGTTTGTACGCGGTGGCTAGTGGTATGTTTTTTATTCTGAGTGACCAATAAGTGACCAACGGAAGGCAAGACACCGCTTGCACTATCCTTGCGAGGCAGGCAGGAAAGAGAGGTAGAATAGAGGCATAGGCGAAAACCCTGGGGGATTTATGTCAACAGCAGATGACCGCCTCATCGAGCAACATATTACAGATGTACGCACGGCTGACCCACACAAGCGCAACGAGCCGGTCATCACACGCA
>JBGPOI010000480.1:0-4200 GCA_041487975.1 Binatia bacterium
ACTACGCTCACTTCACCGCTCATGAGGAGATAGACCTCCTCCGCGGCGTCTCCCTTTCGCACGATATACTCGCCCTGGCCAAAGCGTCGACGTTCGAGAAGCTCTTCGAGATGCGCCAGTGCTTGGCGCTCAAGACCTCGGCAAAACTCATGCTCCGCAAGCACCACTGGGGGTGGCGCGGCCCAAGCGTCGCTTCGGCGAGCGATCAGGCGATTCTCACACCACTCCAGCGCTGCATCGAGATCCGAGAATGTTACCACTCGCAGAGGTCCTCCCATAGTAGTGCTCTGCTCTTCGAAGAAGCGCAGGAATCGGGCATGCTCCCGACCTGAAACGAGGACCAGTTGTTTATCGCGTTCGTGTAAACTCTTCAGTAAATCGAGAAGAATCTGTGCCGCCGGCTCCGCGGCGATCTGGGAGACTCGCTTGAGGTCGAGCACGGCGACATCTTGAACGTCGCTACGATCGACAATGAGGCTCACGACCGCTTCAATTGCCGGTAACAGGAAATCGCCCTGTAGCTCGTAGACCCAAACGCGGTCGCCGATCTCCCGTAGAATATGCTCCTCTCGTTCAGGCCGTCGTCTCTTCGACCTCACATCAGCGACACTATATTGCGCCCGGATGGCGGAACGCGAGGAGCGGGCGGCTCGCAAAAAGTGCAACTGCAAGTCGCGGGACAAGTCCGTGCAGACCTGAACTCCTCTTACGCTATTTCCGCGAGAGTCGAGACGAGGCGAAAAGACGCCAATGCCCAATTGTCCGGGCAGAACCACTAAGACTCCACCTGCGACTCCGCTCTTGGCCGGCATCCCGACCGAGTAGACCCATTCACCGGCGTAGTCGTACATCCCGCACGTGGTCATGACACTGAGGATATCCTCGACGAACTCGGAGCGCACCGCCCGCTCTCCGGTCAAGGGATTGACGCCACCGTTGGCCAGCGTAGCGGCCATGATACTGAGGTCGTGGCAGTCGACCGAAACCGAGCATTGTCGAAAGTACAGATCCAGGGCCGGTTCAGGATCTTCGCTGAGGATGCCAAAGTTGCGCAGCATGTGCCCGATGGCGCGATTGCGGTGACCGGTTGCTCGCTCGGATTCGTAGACAGCAGCATCAACAGAGAGCTGCCTCCCGGCGTACAGCGAGTACACGCCCAGCAAGCGCTTCAGCTTGTCGTCTTGCGAATAGCCGGCCACAAGTGACGCAGCGGCAATGGCGCCAGCGTTGATCATGGGGTTTAAAGGGCATCCGGTTCCCGGAGCCAGGCTGATCGAGTTGAAGGCGTCACCCGTGGGCTCAACACCAATCTTGGCCAGCACGGCGTCGTGGCCGCGATCTTCCAACGCCAGCCCATACGTGAACGGCTTCGAGATCGACTGAATCGTGAAAGGCTGTTGCGCGTCTCCGACCTCGTAGATGCGGCCGTCGGTAGTGGCGAGGCAAATCCCGAACCACTCCGGGTTCGCCTTTGCGAGTTCCGGGATATAGGTGGCGACCTCGCCATCTCGTAGCTCTGCGTACTTCTCGTGCAAACGCTCCAGATACTCCTGAATCGGAGACTTCATCTCGATTGCTCCCCTCGACTCGGCGACGGTATCAGCAGGCCGTGGTGACGCAGGATACATGCTGGGCAGAGAGAAGGGCGTGACCTGTAGTAGGCAGCCCTCGGGCTCTTCTCCTTACCTGTAACGCTCTCCCCTCCTGCAAGTACGAGACCAAGAGGACAGTGGGGGCCACAGAGAGCACAAGTACCGAGAAGGAAGGAAGTTACGCGTGCATTGGTGTGGCGCGGGCTGCTACCGGGACGGCAGCAGGAATGCGCGCAAAATAAGCACACCGATGAGCAGCTGTTGCTAGAACAGCACCGCCATGCTGGCGAGCACTGCGGGGCCCGCGGCTATGCTGTGTCCACGGTTGGCTCGAAATGGAGAAGGAAAAGCTACTCTTAACCCGCTCCCATCAACACGCCGCTATGCCCAGCATTCTTGCGCTGTAGGGCTCTATCTTGTGGTCCTATACACAATACGCCTCGCTTGGGTCCGGTTGGCACACTGCGTGCTTTGCCTCTTGGATTCTTCTGCCTAAAGTGGAGCGCCAACCCCATGATCAGATTCGATGCTTATGACACCGGTGGATTTCATGGAGATGTTCCTGCCCAGCAGCCAACCCCAACCTGGCGCCAGCAAGCGGCTGAACGGGCCTTACTGCACATGGGTATTACGTTCCCTGTGTACGACGACAGTGCAAGTACGGAACGGATTTTCCCTTTCAATATCATCCCACGCTTCGTCGAATCGACGGAAGATTAGACCTTAGTATGGAGGTCTATTGAAGAGTGTAGAGAAGAAAAAGAGGGGCTTGCGGTCATGAGGACACCTATTTTAGGCTTCCGAGCCGTACGCGGGCCTGATGACATAGAAAAATCATATATTCTTATCATGTATAAGCAGGAGACTTTTTCGAGAATCACCAGGTTTTCTTCATGGGAACAGCCAGAGTCGCACCTGCCCATCTCGTCAGTTCTCTCACGGTCAGCACCAAGCAATTCCATCTTCTCACTTTACATGTGAAGGAAGGTATTATACTAGATGCGTCCTACCCTAGCGCACTGTTTTACCCTAGCGTACTGGATAGAGGTTCCGAGACGAAGAAGACACCTGGCGCACGTAAGTCGGAAGCTCGGATATGCTATTGATTTTGCTGGCAACGCTTATGCCTTTATGGCGCAGTTGAATGCCGGCGGGTTAGATCTTCTCTACTCCTATCTGGGGGGAAGTGGGCAATGAAGAGAAGAGGTTCACCTCTTTTATGCCTTATTGTGTGTACAAGCTTCTTGACAGCATTGTTCTACCCCTATGCTTCTCCTGCCCAGACGCGTGAGGAATGGATTGCAAGAGCGGTTTCAGTGCAGGGAACCGTAGAGGCACAAAGGGTGGGTGAGACGCGGTGGCAACCAGTGAAATTAAATGACCAATTCCGTCCCGGTGATCAGATTCGGGTACTGGAAAGAAGCCGGGCAGACGTTGCCCTACTTGACCAATCGGTTCTCCGTCTTAACGAAAACACGACGATCACCCTCCAAGCCGTGAAGGAAGAACGGACCGGGGTGATAGATCTCCTCAAAGGAGCCGCGCATTTTTTCAGCCGTGGGCCCGGCAGCCTGGAAGTGCAGACTCCTTTTGCCATTGCGGGTGTCAGGGGAACCGAGTTTTTCATCAGCGTTGAGACAGACCGGACCTTCTTAACGACATTTGAAGGGACGGTGGTGGCGGAGAACTCGGCTGGAAGCCTCACGCTCACCGGTGGTCAATCGGCCGTTGCCGAGGCGGGGAAAGCGCCTGTGCTGCGTGTGGTGGTGCGTCCTCGCGATGCCGTGCAATGGGCCTTGTACTACCCGCCCGTCATCTCTCTTCACCCTGATGAATTTCCGCCCGGACCCGGCTGGCAAGGGAGGGTGCGACAATCCATCGAGTTTTACATGCAGGGGGATCTCCAGAAGGCGTTCGAAAGTATTGCGACTGTTCCCGGGACTATCAGCGACCCACGCTTTTTTACCTATCGTGCCTCACTGCTGCTTGCTGTGGGCCGCGTGGATGAGGCAGGTACAGATATCGAGCGGGCACTGAATCTGAACCCGAACGACAACAACGCCCTCGCGCTGCAAGCGATTATCGCCATGGTGCAGAATGAGAACGAAAAAGCGCTCAATATTGCCCAGAAGGCCGTCGCCGCAGCTCCAGACTCCGCTACGGCATTGATCGCTTTATCTTATGCCCAGCAATCAAGGTTTGATCTCGAAGGTGCACGAGCAAGTTTAGAAAAAGCGGTCGAGCTCGAACCACGCAATGCATTGGCGTGGGCACGGTTGGCTGAACTCCATTCGTCATTTGGGCGGTTGGATCACGCCCTCTCGGCGGCACAGGAAGCAGTGACGCTAGAGCCGAATCTTTCACGCACGCAGACAGTCCTGGGATTCGCATATTTGACCCGAGTCCAGACAACACCGGCCAAGGAGGCCTTTGAAAAAGCGATTGCGTTTGATCAGGCTGATCCCCTCCCGAGGCTGGGGCTAGGGTTAGCAAAAATCCGCGAAGGGGATCTGCATGAAGGGGGCCGGGACCTCGAAATTGCCGCAAGTCTGGACCCCAACAATTCACTTATCCGTAGCTATCTGGGCAAAGCCTACTATGAAGAGAA
>JBGPOI010000481.1:0-4185 GCA_041487975.1 Binatia bacterium
GACGGCATCTTCCGGATTCTTCGGCTCCAGCGGCAGGTAATAGCGCACCAACTTCTTGTCGTGCTTCACCAGCCTGATGGCCTTGGCTCGCGAGCCCACTTCCTGGGCGATGCGGTTCAACTCGTCGTCGAACACGTCGCACAGGCGCTTGGTGAAGATGAGGGGGAGGATGTAGTCCTTGAACTTCGGCGCATCCTTCGCGCCGCGAATGGAACATGCGGCGTCCCAGATCCAGGATTCGAGCGATTTTTCATTACCGTTTTTCATTCAGGCTTCCTGAGTTCTGGGTCATTGTTGTTTTGCGCATAACACCGTACTGGAGCCGACGCCCTCCAGCCTACGCTCCTACGTCGCTCCGGCTTCCGGGTGCGGCTCACCGCGACCGTTAGACCGCTTTCACTTCGCCCGTCTCGATATTGACTTGCCCCATGTGAGTCCACGAAAAGCCGCGCTGCGCGCGCCACACAGTGTGCCATGCACCGTCTCCGGCCCACGTCGCCACCCAGACATGCGTAATCTCAGGCGGCAACTTCGGCCCCGCAGTGGGTGGAGCCTCCTCTCTAACCGCTACCCAGACGACGTGTCTAGTGTGAGCCACATAGACAAAGAGATGCTTCTCCGACCCCGCCGCAGAACTCAGCTTACGCTTGTTATCCGCCTTGAGGGCCTCGGTCTCTACAGCCTCGTTCACGAGCGCTGGGTCGACCAGCCCCCCATCTCCCGGCGTCGCGATCCCAATGCCAGGCGATTTCCTGCTGACGACGCTGCCGTGTTCTATCCCCAATTCATGGAGAATCGCGAAGACCGCCGGAGACTCTACTGCGTCGGTGAAGGCGTTGAACTGTTCTCGCCCCTCGGCCTCAATTGCCGCCAAACAGCTGTCAACGCGTACGCGAATCTTGTTGATGTTGGCATGGCGTCTCGGGTGGACATACCAGTCATGCGCGCAGTGGACCCTAGGAACGAACGGTCCTCCTCGGCGTGAGCTGAGGGTCGCCGCACGAGTTGCCTCCGCAGCCTCATCCGTCGCCACAGTAACCTCGAGCGGAATCCTCGTTCCCGTGGGGTACTCGAGATCGAAATCGTACTCCCCCAATGACTGGCTTTCGCGGTAATGCATTCTGGCGCCGGGAATCAGATTCTCGACGATGCTTTTTGCCGCAGCCTCAGCTTTGTCCATACCCGCTTCCTTTCACGAGGCGGTCTAACGTCCGAGTTCAAGCCGCGCCGCTTTGCGGCGTCGTGCCTGGAATGAAATGTGTACGCCCGGCATGGGCGTGAGTTTATGGGGTGCAAGTCCCCTGTAGGAGGTCCACCCTCAGGAGAATACATGAGGATAACTCCGAGTCCAAGGCAAGGGCGTCGCCGTGAGGCGAGGTCTGAAGGAAGCCGGCGACCGCACTGCCAGGCGAAGGACACGAACGGCATAGCAGGCTCACTGCCCTCGTCACTCAGAGCGTCAGGTCTTGAATTGTAAATTTTTCTTCTACCCCCCGGGCTGACCGATGGGTAGTGCTCTACGCTTTATCATCTTTAGCACATCCAAGAAAAAGTGATATTTCAAGACCTGACCCTAAACTCTTTGTGCAGCCGCGTAGTTTTGCACCAGCCACGCAACCAGCGAAACATCGACGGCGAGAAGAGCACCAAACACAAGTTTTAACCAGCCGATTTCCTCTTTGAGTCGGTCTGCCTTGGACATCAATCTCAAAATATCATCTCATGCCTCGGCAGTCAGCGTCCGCGCACAGACTCGTGAGGGCCAGAAACTGTCTTCCCTGCTGTTGGTTCCCTTGTTGCTTCTCTGTCCTGGCTACGTGTTGATTTGCATCCTGTTGTCCTCCTGAAGTGGCAGTCGCATCCTTTGGTCAAGTAGACATCTGCTCATTTTTTGAGCCACCTAACGCGGTCGGGTGGAACGGCTCAGTTAGGCAGCGTAACTTCGATTGGTGGGCAACGCTTCGCTTTTGCCCACCCTACTTTACTGAACCGCCGAGTGCGGACCTGCATGCTAGGTGGTGTGGGAGCTGGGGAAGGCGACTTCCCCGGTTACCCGATTAGGCATTTTCTCCTAGCCACAATTGTGTCAGAAAGGTCTGAGGGGTGACCACTGGGATACTGCGAAACGGATGTAACACGAGCAAATCGTTATCGCCGCTGATTATGCACGTGGCCTTCCCACTGACCGCCAACTCCAAAAATTTGTTGTCCTTCGGATCGCGACACTCGGTCACGACCTCGGTCACCTCCACTAGCTCCGCCTCTCGAATCAGTGCTGCGAGGAACTCCAACCGCTGGTCTTCCCGCACATACTTGTCAAAACGTTGGCGATGGAGCACCTCATTGAGTTCATCGACTGTCGCCACTGAAATCAACACCTTCCCGTGTTCCTGCGCTCGGTCAAAGGCTTGGCGTGGCACCGACCGGGGCAAAAGAACTGCGCTGACAACCACGCTGGTATCGAACACCGCCCGCAACTTACTCGTCATGCAGCAACGATTCCAAGATCTCTGGGGTCAGACCGCGAGCCTCGGCCTGCTTTCCGATTTCATCCATCACGGCTTTTAGTGGTCTCCGCGAGCCAATGGTGAGGTCTTGTAAGCGGAGGCTGAGCAAAAACTCTATCTTGCGCTGCTCTTCCGTGGGCACAGCCGCAAAGGCTTTGGCGGCCTCCTCATCTACTTGGATCGAGATGGTTGCGGTTGCCATGATAATAGTCTCCTGATTGCTCTAGGGTGGCACCTAACACCTGAGCGGTCAATCACATAAGCGAAGCAAACGTCAGCTTGTTAGGTCTCATCGCTCTGGTCGATGGGCAACGCTTCGCTTTTGCTCACCCTACTTTACCGATAATTCAGGACCTGACCCTATTTCCTCACTCAAGAAAAAGTGATGTTTCAAGACCTGACCCTAAACTCTCTGTTCAGAACCGCAAAAGGGCCGCGGTCGAGTGGAACGGTTTAGTTGGGCGGCGCTGGGTGCGAGATCATGCCGAGTCCCCCTTTTGAGTGAAGAAGAGCACCACATCATGCGCTATCGCCTGTCCATGCGCGATCTTCCCGCGCCCGGACTCTAGGCCAAGGGACCTCTCGAACTGCGCCTTCTTCGGCCCTATCCAAGGCTGACTATTTCTGTTCGTACGATGCTGATAAAACACCAGAACGTCGCCGGGACGTAGTGCCTGCCAAATTATGCGCAACTCAGTTTCACTCACGTGCTCAAGCCCCGCCCCGCCTCTTGGTTCTAAGCCTGTATCAGGATCAAGAAAAACGATGCTCGGACGCTCCGGCAGATCACGAATGCAGCGTAACACATGCTCCAGATATGCAGCGCGATCTTGCCACGGAAGGTCGACAACAAGGATCTTGGCATTCGATCGGAGTGCTCCTGCATTGCCGACTCTGCGAAAGTGTTCCAAGATCGCTCCGGGCAGTGAATAGCTCACCCCATTGATTTCAATCTTCGGCCATGTGTTGGAGCGATAGTGGGCGACTTGGAGAATCGTGTCCGCCCCATGTAGTTCGGCGAGCTTAAGCAACACGCCCCATTTCACGAGGTCTCGATTATCTGAATACCAGCTATCTTTCATCTGTTGTCTTGGCCGCGACAAGACCGCCCAACGCCGCGCATGAGCCGCGCCGTTTTCTTGGCGTCGGCTCGATGCGCCTGTTCGGCCCGAACAGGGCCGCCGCGTTATTCGAGGTCACGCCTCGGATTGTAAAATTGTACGCTAAAGCGCCGTTCTGAAGCCCCGTAGCAGTCGGGAGCTGGGTTTGGCCGTCCCGGTCGCCGCCTTGCCACACGTCGTCACCCGTCAGGTTGATGTGTTCCCATCTGGCCGTGTTTACGGAGGGGACGGATTGCGTCCTCCACGTAGACGAACGTCTCGAACACCCGGCGAGGCTATTCGACCATGTCTTTCTTGAGACTCTGGACAAACGCGACCACGTCGCGCTGTTCGGCCTCGGGCACCTGGAACTTCGCCAGGGTCGCGGCGGCATGACCGAGGAACACGTTCCAGTCGCTCTCGCTGATGCGCATGCCTCGGTGGGTGAGCAACATGTCCCTGCCGCGATAGTACATCGGTCCGCCCGCGCTCGCGCAGAGGAAGTCGGTCAGGAGCTGCTTCTCGCGCTTGATGCCATCTTCCCCGCGATGCGCCCAGAAGCGGCCGAGCTGCGGATC
>JBGPOI010000482.1:0-4169 GCA_041487975.1 Binatia bacterium
GCGCAATCTCTGGCGCAATCCCCGCGGTACCCTGCTGACTGCGCTGGCCTTGGGTTTGGGTCTTACCTTGCTGTTGATCTCTTTGGGCTTGCTCGATGGCAGCCACGAGCAAATGGTTAGTAACGGGGTGAGATTCGGCACAGGGCACGTCGTCATCCAGGCGCAGGGGTATCAAGACACCGGCTCCCAGGAGCTGTTGCTTCCGGTCCAGGTCGTGTCCACGATCGAGGAGTTTTTGCATACCGAGGTCATGAAACATCTTGTGCGAGGCGTGAGTCCCCGGCTTCTGGCCTCGGGACTGCTGAGTTCTGCAGCCAACGCTGCTGGCGTGAGCATTATGGGGGTCATCCCCCAAGAGGAGCGGGCCGTATCCCTGATTCCTCAGCGGATAGTCGAGGGGACATACCTCAATGACGACAAACAATCTGGCGTTGTCATTGGCACTGAGTTGGCCCGCAAGCTCGAGGTGAAGATCGGGGCCAAAGTAGTGCTCATGACTCAGGCGGTGCAACCGCCTGACACGGAAGCGACGGACGCGGCTGGAGGAGCAATGCAGAGCACTCTTCCGCGGGTGAGCGGGATCTTTCGCACGGGTATACAAGCGATCGATGCCCACATCATCCAGTTGTCCTTGCCTGCGGCCCAAGCACTACTCGGAGTGCCAGACCGGGTAACTCAGGTAGCTGTCCTCCTTGAACGGGAGGGTGACTCGCTGATGGTGGCCAGGGGCTTGCGGAAGCAGTTGGCGGGAGTTCCGGTTGAAGTTCTCCCTTGGCGGGAATCCATGCCGAGGCTGGCTCAGCTCTTTTTGCTGGACGATGCCTTTAATTATGTCATGAACGGTGTGGTACTGGCGATGGTAGGGTTGGGGATACTCAACACGATTCTCATGCGAGTACTCGAGCGCCGCTCTGAATTCGGTCTCTGTTCGGCGCTTGGCCTTCGGCCTGTGCAGCTTGCAGTAATGATCATTGGCGAGTCTCTGGCGCTCACGGCGATCAGCCTCTCTCTAGGTCTGGTGCTGGGTTTGAGCGTCCACCATTATTTCGCCACCTCCGGGTTGGATCTGCGCTGGTTCTTCAAAAGCAGCCTTCCTTTCGCTCTCGTTTTTGACCCGATCATCTATTCGCGCTTGAGCCTAAGCCGAATCGCTTGGTCCGTAAGCACTGTGTTTACAATGGCGACAGTCATATCCCTGTATCCGGCGCTCAAGGCAGCGCGAACAGAGCTGCCCGGCGCAATGAAGGTGTTTTAGCATGGTTGGAGGGCGATATGACTGAGTGGGCGGTGGAACTGCAGGACGTGAAGAAGACCTACCGTACGGGGTCAATCGAGGTTCCGGCACTGCGCGGGGTCAGTCTGCGGGTTGCTCCCGGAGAATTCTTGGCTATTGCTGGTCCGTCAGGTTCCGGCAAAACCACCTTGCTCAACATCATCGGCGGACTCGACCGGCCAGACGCCGGGGAGGTATGGGTGGCAGGACAGAACCTGCAGCTCTTATCCCCAGGGGAGCTGGCTCGTCTGCGGCTGCGGCGCCTCGGCTTCGTCTTCCAAGCGTACAACCTACTACCGGTCCTGACCGCCCTGGAAAACGCCGAGTTTACCTTGCTCCTGCAGGGGGTGCCTGCGCAGAAGCGTAGGGAAAGGGTGCAAAAGCTGTTTCTGGAGATCGGTCTCGCTGGCCTTGAAAATCGTCGCCCAGCAGAGTTGTCCGGCGGGCAACAGCAGCGGGTAGCTGTGGCTCGGGCCATGGTCACAGAGCCAGCGCTGATCCTGGCGGACGAGCCCACGGCGAATCTTGACTCTGCCACTGCTGCCGCTCTCCTCGATGTGATGGAACAGCTCAATCGCGCTACCGGTACGACCTTCATCTTTTCCACCCATGATCTTCAGGTCATGGAGCGGGCTCACCGGTTGATCCGTTTGCGAGACGGTCAGATAGCAAGTGATGTGGCGCATGCAGGCCACACGCTCTCGTCCTGAAAGCGGAATTCACTGATGATCAGCCTTCATGTATGGAATGGCGATAAGAATCGGTTTGTAGAATGCCGATCCTGAGCTATGGCAAGAATCGCCTTGAAACAACGAATCCGAGAGATTTGGCAAAAGCTGTCACACCTCAATGCTAGACCCGACCAAATCGCCGCTGGCTTCTCCATCGGCATCTTTGCCAGTTTCCTTCCTCTGAATCCATCCCCAATAATCGCGGCGATCGTTGGGGCGTGGCTGCTGAAGAGGAACGTGATGGCCGCAGTCGCCGGGGCGACGACTGCGATTCTTTATACCCCGCTTTTGCCCTTGATGTGGCTGGCTGAATATCGATTGGGGAAGTTGATTCTCCCGGTGAAGCATCCAGTGACGTTGGATCAGGCACGACTGTGGGACGTTTTGCAGAAGGGTTGGGATGTTTACGCCGCCATGCTCGTTGGATCGATCATCATCGCTACCCCCGTCACGGTGCTCACCTATCTGGTCGTCAAGCGGCTCGCCGAGCGTTGGGCTCGGCAACAATTTGTCAAAAGTTGAGACCTGACCCCTTTTCCCTTAATGACCTAACAGAGAGTGTCGAACTCAAATGAGGGCGGGCCCAAACGCCAACCCGCCTAGGCCCTCACTATGCAGCGGCTTCCTATTTCGCGCCAGCGCCTAACTAATCACCCCTGGATGACAGTGACCGACCTGTGATACAAGTAGCGGCATGGCAGAGATGATTCCACCCACTATCACAGAAGCAGATATTCTGGCTCACGTTATTTCTCCTGATCAGCCAGGTTTGCCACCGGAGTCCGCACGGGCTATCCTCGAATTGAAATTCGACCAGACCGCCCTAGAGCGCATGAATGACCTTGCCGAGAGAAACCGCGCTGGCGCCCTGAGTGAAGTTGAGCGCATGGAGATGGAGAAATACCTGCGCGTCGGCCAGTTTCTGAATTTGCTGCAGGCCAAAGCGAGAGTGTCTCTGCGCGGGATGTCATCCACCGCGTGATGCATGGCATGGATGAATCGCTGCGACAGCTCGTCTGGCAGAGGGCGGAGAATACATGCGAATACTGCCGCGTCCCTCAACAGTTCGATGCCCTACCGTTTCAGGTCGATCATATCATCGCTGAGAAACACCACGGTCCGACGGCTGAAGATAATCTCGCACTGAGCTGCTATGGAGATAACGCGTACAAGGGCCCGAACATCGCCGGTATTGACCCGGAAACTGGACAGCTCACCCGGCTGTTTCATCCTCGCCAGGACGAGTGGAACGCACATTTCGAGTGGAATGGTCCCGTGGTGGTCGGTCGCACGGCGATCGGAAGGGCAACCATCGACGTACTCAAAATCAACCTCCCCGAACGCGTGGAACACAGAAGGTTGCTCATCGCCAGCGGTATTTTGCTAGGCTGAGGGTTGCTATGAGCATCAGCTTTACCGAATACCGTGACGGCGCCCCGCCAAGTGAACAGCCCGTTCAGCTACCAAGCGCCCGGCAAGACGGCTGCTTCAGGAATTTCGTGCCCGCAGCGCCCGCGACACGAGCTGCCTATCAGCGTCCTTCCCCTCAGTTCACAAGGTTAAGCAGGTTACAACGTCCCCATTCCCGGCCAAGGATCACATAGAGTGTTTCAGATAGCGTACGGCTTGAAAGTGCACCATTGAGGTGCCTCATGAGCTGCGCAAGGTTGCCCGAGGGTGTTGCCAGCAGCAGATGATAATGGTTGCGCATCAGGCGCCAGGTATGAACGACCGCTCCATACCGCACTACTGCCGATTCCACATATGAGAGAAACTTCTTCCGATCCTTGTGGCTCTTGAAGACATCCTTTTGTTCGTTTCCTCGCGACGTGACATAGTAAAATGCGCCGGGATATGCGATTCGTAACGGCCTTGCCATGGCTTCCTCCTTTGATATGGGCTTTTCCAAAACATATCAAAGAAGTTCACCTTGTCAAAAGTTGAGACCTGACCCCTTTTCCCTCGTTGATCTCCGCAACGGTGCGAGACTAAAGCTCCCATTCATACCCCAACACTAATAGTACATCCTCCACCTCCAAATTCTCACCGGGGGGGGTCATTTTCAATTGCCATTTCACCGGTAAGGCTGCCGGGTCAATCGTGACGGGCTCGGGCGCGTCCGACACGTCCTTTTGGCTGAAATGCAAGCCGCCGTATTGGTTGAC
>JBGPOI010000483.1:0-4156 GCA_041487975.1 Binatia bacterium
CTACGACCTGCCGGCCAATGAGTGGCGGCGAGTGCAGAAGGCCGATGGGTACAAACACATCCTGGTGAACGGCACGGAAACCTTCCAGGATGGGAACTGCACCGGCGCGACCCCGGGTGCGCTGCTGCGCAACGGCCAGGCGGTGGCATAAGAAATCACTAACAGTTAACGATCCGCGGTAGGGGCAATTCATGAATTGCCCCTACTTCCTCCAAGACACCCCTGCCATTTTTGCAACTTCACTGTTCCAGTCCAGAACGACACCGCTTATCTTTGCGAAAGGAGGGTCCCCGTATGGTCTACGAGATGCGCGTGTACACCTTGCAGCCAGGGAAGGTACCGGAGTTCCAGGCACTGATCGAGAAGGAAGCCCTGCCAGTTATCAGCAAATACTCCAAGCTCGTGGGATGGTGGTCCACGGAAGTAGGCTCCTTGAACGAGGTTGTCCATATCTGGGCCTATGAAGATCTGAATCACCGCGAGCGGGCACGCAAAGCCCAGGGGGAGGATCCGCAGCTGCAGGCGTTCCGCCCCAAAGCCCAGGCAATGGTTGTGAGCCAGTACAATAAAATCCTGACACCGGCCAGTTTCTCGCCCTTGAAGTAGCAGTCGAAGGGGCCAGGATAGGGGGTGTCACGGTTCCATTCCTGCCTTACGCCCCCTCACCCTGTCCCTCTCCCACGAGGGGAGAGGGGACCTGAAGTTGAAGGGCGGCATTGGTATACAAACCAACCGCAACGTACGACTCCTGTGCCCGTTGACAGCTGAGAGCTGCCGGCAGGATAATCGCCCCCATGAAAGAAGGCCCGCCCGGGGAGACGACGGCCGAGACCCGCCGCCTGGCCGCTATCATGTTCACCGACATCGTCGGCTTCAGCCGCCAGATGGGCGCCAACGAAGCCCGCACGCTGCGGCTGCTGGAAGTCCACAATCACGTCATCCAACAGGCCGTGACTGAGCATCATGGCCACGTCATCAAGACCGTCGGTGACGCCTTTCTAGTAGACTTCCCCTCGGTGGTCCACGCCGTGCAGTGTGCCCAGGGCATTCACGCTCAGTTCCGTGCCCACAACGCCGAGAAAGAGCCAGCCGAACAGATCCACATTCGCATTGGCATCCACTCAGGCGACATCGTGCAACGCGCCGGAGACGTGTTCGGAGATGGAGTCAACATTGCCTCCCGTCTCCAGGCCCTGGCCGAGCCCGACACCACCTGCATCTCACACGTCGTTTATCAAGAAGTCGTGCAGAAACTCTCCCTGGGTACGGTCGTTCCCCTGGGGCAACCCAAACTGAAGAATATTACCCAGCGCTTCCCTATTTACACCCTCTTACCCGAGCAGCCCCAGGGGTTCCGCCAGCATCTGCAGGTGCAGCGGCTCAAGCTTCGTAGGGTGGGCACCGCCCACCTGTCTTGGCCAGGAGTGGCGCTGGGAGGACTGCTGCTCATCACAGGCACTTTCGCGGCCATCCGGTATCTTTCCCGTCCCCCACTCAGTCCTCAGTCCTCAGCACTCAGTACTGAAGCCGCGCCAGCGGCGTTGCCGCTCCCCGACAAGCCTTCCATCGTTGTGTTGCCGTTCGCCAACATGAGCGAAGATCCCGGGCAGGAGTATTTTAGCGACGGCCTCACCGAAGACCTCACCAGCGCGCTCTCCAGGCTCTCCAGCTTGTTTGTCATCTCCCGCAACACCGCCTCGACTTACAAGGGCAAGGCAGTAAAAGTGCAGGAGGTCAGCAAGGAGCTAGGCGTGCAGTACGTATTAGAGGGGAGTGTCCGCAGAGCTGACGGCCAAGTGCGGATCACGGCGCAGTTGATCGACGCGCTTCAGGACCATCACCTGTGGACGGAACGCTATGATCGTCCGCTGAAAGACATCTTCGCCCTGCAAGATGAGATCGTGCAGAAAATTGTGACCACACTGAAACTCCAACTCTCACTTTGGGAGCAAGGGGTACTGGTGCGCAAGACCACGGATAACCTGGAAGCGTATGATTATTATCTACGCGGGATAGAGTCTCGTTGGCGCGCGTATTACGGATCGCAGAAAGAAGCGAATGTCCAGGCGCGTCAAATGTTTGAGAAAGCCCTCGAGTTAGATTCGACGTATGCGGAGGCATATGTGGGGCTGGGCGCGACCTACTTTATCGACGGGTTTTATCTCAGTTGGAGTCCAGACCGTACGCAGTCGTTTGAGCAGGCTCTTGAGCTGTTGCAAAAGGCCATTGTCTTAAATGACTCCCTACCCCAGGCTCACCAGTTCTTGAGCGGGGTCTACGTGTGGGGAAAAAAGCAGTATGACCGCGCCATGGCCGAGGCACAGCGGGCCGTTGCCCTTGCTCCCAACGATGCGGATGGCTATCAGAATCTAGGAGCCATCCTAGTCTGGGTCGGGCAACCGGAAGAAGCTCTCGGGTTAATCGAGAAGGCGATACGCCTCAATCCTCGGCATCCGCCTATTTACCTGCAAAGCTTAAGCTTCGCCTATCGCATCGCAAGACGGTACGAGGAGGCAATTATACCGGCAAAGAAAATCCTTGCCCTTAACCCTAATTTTGTGCCGGCCCATCTGATGCTCGCGAACTGCTACGCTCAGTTAGACCGTATGGAGGAAGCCCATGCTGAAGCGGCCGAAGTTCTACGGCTCGCGCCCTATTATTCCCTAGAAGTTGCGAAGCAGAGTCTTCCCTTCAAAGATCCAGCGGTCTTAGAGCGTGAGATCGCCGCCCTGCGCAAGGCGGGGCTGAAATGAGTGACGAGTGACGAGTGATGAGTGATGAGTAAGCACCGTAGCCCAGATAAAGCGCAGCGGAATCTGGGGAAAACACCGAGTCCTGGATTTCGCTCCGCTCCATCCGGGCTACCCTCTGGAGGAGCTGTAGGCATGGAAATTGTTTCCACCATCGTTCTGCTCGCGGTCGCGTTCGCCTTCGCCTTCATGGCTCTAGATGCCTCGCGCCGCGCAAAATAACCCCCAGGTGTCGACTACCATTGCCGCTGCACCCGACCGCGACCTCACAGGTATGGGATTGCCTGTTCCCATCTTAGCCTGAGAGCTCCGGGCTTATGAGGCGAATCGCGGCTTACGCTTGATGCCGAGCAGGTTTATCCGGGCGGATCACAGAGCCTTCAGAATGCAAGCGCGCCAGGCCGGCGTGAGGCGCAGCGTCGAGCGGAAGACCGCCGAAGACCGACCGCACCACCGCGCGCATAAAGCGCTCCACCTTCTCGGGTGCCCGCCGTAGGAATTTCATCTGGGCGACCATGTGAGCGGCGCTGAAGCCGAGGAGCGCGGCATCTTCGGGATCGACGTCCGCGGCAAACGTGCCCTTGCGCTGCCCGCGGCGGATGGTCTTTTCCAGAATCCGGACTATGTGGCCCTGAAAGTCCAGATAGCGGAGCCAGACCTCGTCGCGGATCGCCGTGCTCCAATCGAGCCACACGCGCGCATAGTCGGGATGGGTGTCAACTGACTCGGCGAAGGCGATAGCGTGCTGGAGCAGAGTCTGCGGGGCGGGCAGAGCGCGCCCGTGCACCTGCTCGGCCAACTCAACGTAAAAGCGCGCCACTTCGTCAAGCACAGCGTTGACCAGCTCGCCACGGGTGGGGAAGTAGAAGAACACGGTCGGGACCGCGACCCCGGCTTCCTTGGCGATCTCGGCGTGCCGGGCCTCACCCAAGCCGCGCCGGGCAAACACGCGCAGCGCACAGGCGAGCAGTTGGGTGCGCCGCTCAGCCGGGAGCAGGCGCCGCGCCCGCGGGCGCGGCGTATCAGACCTTTGCTGGTCGGTCAAACTCATCGAATTCCTCACACGGCATTTTTCACCGCTTTTCCCGGGACCACTATTGACAAGGTTCTCAATATCTATTACTGAGCATTTTGTCAATAAGGCGCTCAGCCGAAAGGAGGGTTCGCGCTATCCTAACCAATGCACGTCATCCGCTCTTCACCGCGCCGGCGCACACGGAAAGAATCGTTAACCAAGCTACACGGAGGCACTCATGAAGTTCACCTGGTTCAATCTGATGCCGTGGCCCCATCTCCCGGACGACTTTCGGGAAAAAAATCGTTCAGTCTGGGTCGATATCCCGAACTCCCTGTATGACCCGAAGAAGGGCCACCATGTCTATCACGAGTACATGGATCAACTCGAA
>JBGPOI010000484.1:0-4153 GCA_041487975.1 Binatia bacterium
TACCTGACGCAGGTAGCCTTTCACGCCTTTGAACAACGACAGGAAGGCATTCAGGAATGCGGCGGAGAGGATGAAGGGGATCCCCAAGCCGAGAGAATAGGCGGCCAGCAGCAATACTCCACGGTTTAGCGTCTCGGCCGTCGCTGCCAGCGCCAGGATGCCGGCCAGGATTGGCCCGACACAGGGGGTCCAGCCGAAGGCGAACAAAATGCCGGCGATGAACGCTCGTCCTACTCCCGGCGCCGCCGGTTCACCACTAAGGCGCCGCTCGCGTAGTAAGGCAGGGATTGGCAGCACACCGGCCAAGTGTAGTCCGAGAATCACAATACCGACTCCAGCTACACTCTTCATGAGTCCCAAATGGGCACGAAGCAGCGCGCCAGCCGCTGAAGCCGAGGCGCCCAGGGCAATGAACACCAGCGAGAACCCCAAGACAAAAGGCAGGCTTTTGATAAGAGCACTGATGACCAGGTGGCTCCGTTGCCGCTGCCCGGTGAGTTCCTCGAAGCTCATGCCGGTAATGAAGGTCAGGTATCCCGGCACGATGGGCAGCACGCACGGAGAAGCGAACGAGAGAAAACCGGCGAGGAGCGCGATACTGAGTCCAATATCCATAATCGTGGGTAGCCTTCTTGGCTGGTGGGAGTGTTTCCATTATCCCTATCTATCAATTCCCAGGAGCGGCGTGAGATTCCCGCATGACTCGGGAAAATCAGTGGCGGAGAGGGGGGGATTCGAACCCCCGATGCCCGAGGGCATACACGATTTCGAGTCGTGCGCGATCAACCGGACTCTGCCACCTCTCCGCAAGTGTTTTACTATAAGGCATTTCGATAGCCTGGGTAAAGACCGGATTGCTCCACTTCGGCAACATCTCTACCATGAACGCGTCTCTCTCTCTCTTCTTATAGGAGATTTACGTGAACAAGAGAACATTCCGCTTCGGCTTCTCGATCCTGATTGCCCTGGTCTGGCTCGGTAGGACGGTGTCCGTCTTGGCGCAATTCCATGAACCCTCGCAGCCGGAATTCGGCCAGCCTTTCAAACCGCTAATCAAGCTGATTGGTTTTCTCAACGAGCCCACACCGGCAACGAGCCCGAAGCCGGTGCTCACTTTAGCGCTTGCCGGTGACGAGAAACGGTACACTTTTACGCTAACCGACATGCGCATTATGGCTGGTCCTTTGATTACCCCTGGCGACATTCTGTCGCAGGTGAAGCCGTACTCCACAAACTTCTACCTGCGTGGCCCCCGCGATGTGTTGACGCAAATCAGTAGTGCCACCCCGGCTGAACAACTTTCGATTCTTGCCGAGTATTCTCGGACTGACCGCGTGCTCTTGGTGCAGAGTGTTGAGAAAAGCGAAGAACCACGGAGACAGTAGAAAGTCTAGAGTCTAGAGTCTGCAGTCTCGAGTCCGGAGATTGAAGAAAACCCCGACCGCAATTTTTTACTCTTCACTCTTCACTCTTAATTTCTCTTCTGCGCGCTTCTTGCGAAAGAACCGCTGCAGCAACGTCCGGCTTTCTTCTTCTCTGACGCCTGCTGTGACTTCGATCTGATGGTTCAGGCGGGGGTCACGGGAAACATCGTGCAGAGACCCGGCTGCTCCCGCTTTAGGGTCGAAACAGCCAAATACTACCCGCTTTATCCGGGCGTGCAGCAGTGCGCCCATACACATCAGACACGGCTCGACCGTCACGTACACCGTAGCGCCAACCAGCCGGTAGTTTCCGACGTGTCGGGCAGCTTCACGCAGAGCCTGAATTTCGGCGTGGGCCGTGGGATCGTTGAGAGAGATCGGGGAGTTGTGACCACGCCCAATGAGGATGCCGCTGTGGACCACAACCGCCCCGACCGGTACCTCATCCCCAGCTTCGGCTTGGGTAGCTTCGCGCAGGGCCTCAGTCATCCATGTCAGGTCGTCCGTAAGTATGGAGTCGTCTGACATTACGGAGCGGGAGCTGCCGCGGCCTGGCGCAACTCGGCCAGCGTGCCGATCTTGTTGCCGTGGCCGCCGACAATGCGTTCGACTTTTAAGTCGGAGCGTGTGAGTGCAGCCAGGAGTTCGCCACACCAAGCCGCAACCTGACGCGGAGCGCCGGGGGAGAACAAATCAGTCACAAATAGGAGCTTTTCGCGTGGGAGGTAGGCGACTAACATACCTTCGGCGTGTGAGTTGGTGACGGGGTAGATTTCCACCGCCCGCGCGCCGTCGGTCAGGATTTTTTTCTCGGTTTCCACGGTCTCGATCAGCGCAGGCTTAGGGTTTTGTTGTAAGCTGTCGGGCACGCGAGTGTGCGGCGCGCTGAAGACGTGTTTATAAAATTTCTCATTTATCTTGCCGGTCACGACGGTTGCACCCGCCGCTACATACGCCCGCAGACCGCCGGTGTGATCGTTGTGAAAGTGCGTGCTGACGAGAAAACGCACGGGTTTGCCTGGGAATTTTTTCCCCAGCGCGGCCAACACCGCCTGTGAACGTTCTTCGTACAGCGGAGCATCAACGACGATCAGATGATCGGCCATTTCAATCGCCAGACTATGATGGGTGCCGCCGGTAACGTGGAACACTCCTTTCGCGACCTCGGTCAACTCAACCCGGGTCTGTTCCTCGTCCAGTGGGCTGGCCAAAGCGATACGTCGCAAGATCCACTGCGAACTCTGCTCGCCCCGCCGGCCGTCTCCCGTGTCAGTCTGAGTCAGGTCTTCGGGGACGGTAAAGTCCACCGCACCGAGGTCAACATCGTTCTCGATCGAGTCGATGTGTTCGGTCATGACCACCTGCCCGTTGACCCGGTAGGTCAGCTCGAAGGGCAGTTTAAGGGCTCCTACCTGTCGCCAGTCAGTAAGAAACAGTTCGTTCTGTATATCGCCATCGAGAGGATCATCCTCAAGAAACGCGACCTTAGAGATGAGGCGCGACTGAGCGTCGATAGCGAGGATGACAAACTGGCCACCATCGTCGTAGGAGACCACGTAATGGGAACGGCCATAGATCATCTGATCGACGAGGCGCAAGAACGAACTGGAGCGCACGAGCGCGTTGAGCAAGACCGACGCCGGCGCGCGGCTGAGTTCCTTTCGCCGTGCGGCAATGCGCGCGGCCGAGGCTGTCCGCTTGGCCGGGCTGCGCGCCCCATCAGTGCCGAGGATCGCTCCCTGGTCGCCATTCAGAATCTCGCTGTAACGCCACGTGGCGGCAAAGGGATAGAAAGTCTCTCGCTGCCACTCGTAATGCACCTTGCCGCTGGTCAGGTCACGAATCGCGGTGCAAGTGAAAGTCGAGGCTTTGCGCGGCTCGCCACCTGGTCGTATGGCTTGCTCTGGCTCGAAGTTCTCGCCATGCGAGACGATCCGCTGGCTCTTGAGCCCCAGCAGAGCATCACGACCACCCATGGCTGCGAGCGCAGAGTCGATATAGACCCGAGCCGGCTGGGCAGACGCAGGGGAGGGGTGGAGGAAGAGGAGGGCTGCGAGCAAGATCAATCGGGGTAATTTTGTACGGTTGCCCAGCACTGGGCGGCCACACGAGGCCGCCCCTCCAACTTTCACCGCGTTCTTTCGTAGGATGCGTCTCACTGACTCAATCACTCAGTCCTCATTCCTGTCACGCCGCCAGCCCGATCTTTACCTCTTCGTAGCTGTCCCGACTCTTGAGGCGCGCGGCCCACTGCGCGGTGTGGGGAAATGAACTCAGGTCGACGCCGACCCGCTCACTCAGTGCCAGGAAGGGGGTGAAGGTGATGTCAGCGATACTGTAGTCACCCAGGAGGTAATCCCGCGACTGTAATTGCGCCTCCAGACGGGGGAGCAGTTCATTCAGCCGCGCCTTGTTACGGTCGATTTTCTCCTGGCTGCGTTCCGCGGGCGGCTTACGGTGCTCGTAGAGCAAGCCGATCACCGATGGCACGAACTGGCTGTTACAAAACTCGACCCACAGACGCATCTGCGCCTTGGCGCCGGCGTCTGTCGGGGCCAGCGGCGGAGTAGGATATTTTTCTTCCAAATACTCGTCGCACAGAGCGGATTCGTAGACCCAGGCGCCTTCTTCCACCAGCACGGGGACTTTCCCGTAGGGGTTCAGCGCGAGATACCAGTCTTGCTTTTGCTCTTTGTTGGGCAGGTCCATCAGGATGCGGTCGAACGGCA
>JBGPOI010000485.1:0-4151 GCA_041487975.1 Binatia bacterium
CGCAGATCCAAATCTCTTGCGTGCCGCCGCCTGCAACTCCTCACGAAACTGAGGGTGCGCAATCTTGAGCAGCGCCTCGGCCCGCTTGCGCTCGCTCTTGCCCGCCAGGCTGGCGATGCCGTATTCGGTGACCACGTGGTCGATATACGTTCGCGGCAGAGACACCACCTGCCCTGCGGGAAACATCGGCATAATGCGCGAGACTGTACCGCCCTGCGCGGTCGAGGGTAAGACCGTGATCGAACGGCCGCCCGGCGATAAGTACGCGCCCAGAACGAAGTCGAGTTGCCCGGCCACGCCAGTATACATCCGCGGCCCGAACGCTTCGGCTGTTACCTGTCCGGTAAAGTCCACCGCCAGGGCATTATTGATTGCCACCTGATTGTGATTCTGCGCGATCGTCACCGGATTGTTGGTATAGAACGCGTCGCGCAACTCGATAACCGGATTGCCATCGACAAATTCATAGTCCTCGGGCTCGATGAACATGCCGGTGGCGACGAGCTTTTCCGGATGCAGGGTTTTGCGCTTGCCGGTGATCACCCCGCGTTTATACAAATCGATCATGGACGAGGTGATAATCTCCGAGTGCACGCCGAGGTCATTCTTTTCCCGCAGATAGAATCCCGCGGCCATCGACACTGAGCCCAACCCGACCTGAATGGTGTCTCCATCGTGCACGAGCGAAGCCACCAGTGCGCCGATCTTGTCCGCTGCCTCCTGCTCGTCCGGCGTCACCACCGGCGACATGCGGAACGGCGGCGTCGGCTCGGGCTGTTCGACCACATAGTCAATCGCAGAGATATGGACGTAGTTGTCCCCACCGGTGCGGATCAGTAACGGGTTGATCTCGGCAATCACCAGCGGTGTTCTTTTCACCCACGCGCGCGAGTACCACAGTTGGTCGCCGAAACTACAGAAGCCCTGCGCATTAGGCGGAGAGAGCGTGAGCAAACAGACATCGGCGTTCATCATGTCAGCCGAGCGGTCAGGGTCGAGCCATTTGGCCGGTGTATAGACGGTATTGATGGAGAACTCGAGGCGCTTTTCCTGGTAGAGCGGCCGGGAGATGGCAGAGAGATAACCAGCGTGAATCTTGAAGGCCGTTCCCTTCTCTTTGTCAAACCAGGGGTAGGGGCGCATAGTGTTGCTGGTGAAGATCTCAACATCCCGCAGTTCCTGCCAACGGTCGCACAGGGCGGTGGCGATGTTCTGCGGTTCCACCGTTCCCAGGCCGATCAGCACGCGCTGTCCGGACCGAATCATCCCTGCGGCCTGCTGAGGGGTGATTAGCTTTTCTCTACATTGGTCATGCCACATCACTTCCCTCCTTGAGACCCCCTAGTAGTCCGACGCAATGATTTTGATGGGCAAAGATTGCTTCGTCGCTCCGCTCCTCGCAATGACAGAAAGCGATGTCATTGCGAGCGTAGCGAAGCAATCTCACAGCAACCCTGGCCTCTTTACTCCTCAAAATCAATGCGATGTAGCACTAGTCTCTAGCCTCTAGCCCCTTGATGATCTCTTCCGCCTCGTGCACCACGTCGCGCACGATCTGCCCCGCGGGTTTGATGTCGTTAATCAGGCTGCACGACTCACCCGCATAGAGTGCGGTCTGTTCGATATCACCAGTGAAACCGGGCATAGGCGGGAAGGCCGCATACCTCGGCACCTCCACGGTGGTTCCAGCCAGCGTCATTGTGCCGATGACGTCTCCTTCACCTGGCCGCCGTCCAGTAATCGGGCGGCCTGCCGCCTCCCATGCGTCAGTTGCCTTGTTGCGCAACACGCGATGAGCCGCGTCGGGCCAGCCCACATCAAAGAGGAAGGTGTAGACTGTATCCTCGGCCTTGCTCTTCACTACTCGTTCCTTGTAGGCGCGGACGACTTGGGTCTCTTCGCTACAGAGAAACCGCGTGCCCATCGAGACCGCCTGTGCGCCGAGGCTCAGCGCCGCTACGATGCCTCGACCGTTGGCGATGCCACCTGAGGCAATCACCGGCACGGGCTTCACTGCTTCGACCACCGCGGGCACGATAGTTGAAAGCGAGGTCGTGCTCTTTACATGCCCGCCGGCTTCGACTCCTTGGGCGATGATCGCGTCCACTCCCGCCTCAGCCGCGGCCTTAGCCTCTTCGACTGACCCCACCTGGATGAACACTTTGGTGCCACGGCGATGGGCTTCTTCCACGTAGGGCTTGGGATCTC
This sequence comes from Binatia bacterium, assembly GCA_041487975.1. Taxonomy (GTDB): domain Bacteria; phylum Desulfobacterota; class Binatia; order Bin18; family Bin18; genus JACQEL01. The sequence goes on from JBGPOI010000485.1 coordinate 2,209, forward strand.
CTCAAAAGAGAATCAAAATGGGGATCTTCTCGTCGAGACAAGTCTCGATTTGTCCTTCCTGGAGGAGGGGCAAGATGATGTTCACGCCAAACGGTTTGTCGGTCAGCGTGCGCAGCTGGCGAATCTGCTGACGGATGTGTGGGGCGGGCAGCCCACCCATGCCGAGTACGCCACAGGCGCCGGCGTTTGACACTGCCGCCACCAGCTCTGGCCCAGCCATACCGGCTCCCATGCCCGCGGAGAAAATAGGATGTTCGATCCCAAGTTGTCGACAGAGTGCAGTTTTCAGCATACGCCCTCCAGAGTGTGATCTATCAGGGCTTTATCAAAGGTTGAGACTGGAGGCTAGCGGTTAGTTGCTGGCCGCCACGATTCCGAGTCCCTGCGCACTCGCGAACCAGCGCAGCCACACCTCCACCGTCTTGCTCTGCTGACTGGCTTTATCCCGGACTACCACGCCACTCAAGATAATGTTCTCTCCGTCGATTCGTGCCGTGGCGCCTGAGAGATCAAACTGATCCACGAACTCGAACCCACCCACTCGGACAACTTGGACAGTGTGGGTGGAGGTCTGCGCGGCTCCTGTGGAATCCGTAATCTGGACGCCGAGCGTGTGCACGCCGGAAGGCAGAATGCCATAGTTAAACACGGTGCCCCAGCCACTGTGGAGGGCATTGGGATTGTCTGGAAAAGCGGTGGCGACATCTCCCCGCCCCGAGCAGCATGGCGCTGTCCCACTGGGCTGTCCGTCAATCAGCAGCCGGACTTCTTTGAGTGACGCCTGGGTTTCTTCCGGAAACGCCCAGCCGCGAATCACCGCAACCCCGGCGACGACCTGCCCTTCCGTCGGGCTCTCAAAGAAGGTCGTCAAACCAGGGGCCGCTTGCGCGCTGCCGACTCTGTCCCTGGGCTGGCTCACCGTCGGCAGCGACGCAACCACGGTAGAGAGCGGCGATTGCAGCGAGGAGAGGGCTGCCACTGTCTCTGCCTGTGTCATTCCAAAGGATTGGGTACTGAGTTGCCAGCGAAAGCGGGTATTAATGCGTTTCCGCTGCTGTGAGGCTTTGTCTCGCACTACTACTCCCTGCACAACAAGCTCATTTCCCTCAATATTTGCTGTAGCCCCAGATAGGTCGAATTGGTCCAGGTACTCCGAATCGCCAGGCTTGACGACGGTGACCGGGCGGGTGTCGGTGACGAAGAGTTCGCCGCTCGTGCTGCGAATGAACAGGCGCACTGTGTGAGGGCCAACACTGGCCAATCCCCAATTAAAGACGGTGCCCCAACCGCTGTTGAGTGTATTGTCGACCGGGAATTGAGGGAAAGCCACCTGCACGTCGCCGCGGGCGGAGCAACAGGGGACTTCGCCGGCACTCTGGCCGTCGATGAACAATTCTACTGAGCTGAGAGAGACGCCAGCTTCAGTGGCAAAAGCCCAACCACGGATCACACCAATGCCAGAGACGGGACCATTCTCCGGGCTCTCGAAGAAGGCCATAATGCCTGCAGGTCGGTCGGCAATCTTGGCGATGAAGGCATCGCTGGAGCCCCTGAGAGTGTTCTGGAAAGCTCCCTCAGTTATAGGGAAGTCGGCGGAATTGGTGCTGCCTGTGACATAGGCGTTACCAAAGGCATCCACAGCGATGCCGAGGGCAGTGTCACGGTGAAGATCTCTACTACCACTAAGGGAAAGGGAATAGATGACTGCTGTGCCTGCAGCGTTCACCTTCGTAACAAAGGGAGTGGAAATAGGACACGGAAAGATAATTATTCCAGGGCTTCCTCCCTCACAGACACGAAAGCTGCTAGAAGACCTGATGGTACCTGTCACATAAGTATTCCCCGCGGTGTCCACAGCGATGGAGGCGACGTCTCTTTCGTGGAGATAGGTGGAGTAGACCGGTGTGGAACCAGTAGGATTGAGCTTTACTACAAAAGCAGCA
>JBGPOI010000486.1:0-4147 GCA_041487975.1 Binatia bacterium
GGGAGCTGGGCGTTGCGCGGGCGCGGATTAAGGACCGCACAGCCTGGTCGCAACTGTTTGCCGTGTTTGCCCTGGCGTTGCTGGTAGGGGTGAGCTGGGCCGTCACACGGCTGTTGCCCAGGGGCTCGAACGCGGTGGCGCTGTTGCGGCGGGTGGCCTCGCGCCGGCGTGGCCGGTGGGACTTGCGCCTGGTGAGTGCTATGGTGCGGCTGCTCCACGCGGACAAAGGCTTGTTGGCCCCTCTCTCGCCCTCCATGCAATGCAACCTGGGAGGCACGGTTAGTAATGGGTCCTGACTTCAGGCGCGTGAGGCAGAAATCACGGGCACGAGTAACCCGTAGGGCTCGTCCAGCATTTGAAGTTGCGCAATGGGACGCAGAGGAAAACCGGTGGGTTACCTGAGAGGAGCAGCAAACCGAGTCGTGGATCAAGAAGGCCGCAGAGCAGAGATTCGATCAATGGAATCATCCGGCCTTCTGGTTTTCAAAGGAGTTAGAGCTTAACAATGCAGCGGAATTCCTGTGGTCTGCAGACCTAGAGCATCGTATGCATGCTCCCGTCGGCGGGCGGCCACATGTCATCAATTTTCCCGCTACGGCGCTTATGCTCGCGGCCATGTCAATCGAGTGCTTGTTCAAGGGAGCCCTATTCTGCCGTTTGGCGTATCCTCCCCGACGTGATCAAGTTTCGGGAATCGCAAAGGGTGCACACAACCTGGCTGACCTTCTGGTCAAGGTTGGCTGGAGAAGCAACGCGAATGATCGCCTTGTACTGAAGTGCTTAAGCCACTATGTTCGCTGGGCGGGGCGGTACCCGCTTCCGAAGTCATCTTCAGAGCTTGCGGAGGCGCGCATCGATGGGATGTCGACTGAGGAAGCGTGGGGAGGTACAGTTGGAAAATATTTCTAGCAAGCGGAGGAAACCATGTCGTCTCTGGCTCAGCCGCGCTCTACACTGGAGCACTACCTTGCCCTTGAGCGCCAAGCGAAACACAGAAGCGAATACATCAATGGCTACATCTTTGCGATGGCTGGAGCCAGTCGGCAACATAACCTGATCGCGGGCAACGTATTTGGCGAACTGCGCGTCCAACTGAGAGGACGGCCGTGTGAAGCCTACATTAACGATATGCGTGTCAAAGTCAGCGTTACGGCTTTGTACACCTACCCGGATGTGGCCGCCCTCTGCGGCGAGCCTTCCTTTGAGGACACGCATGTGGATACGTTACTCAATCCGAGCGTCATCGTAGAGGTATTGTCCGACTCGACTGAAGCGTATGACCGCGGCGAGAAATTTGCGCACTACCGTCGGCTGGAGTCGCTCAGAGACTACGTCCTCATTGCGCAGGACAAGGTGCGGGTTGAGCATTATGTGCGGCAAGGCGATCAATGGGTTCTCTCTGAAGTTAGCGATTTGAGCAGTGCGGTTCATCTGTCCTCGATCGGCTGTGAGGTGGTACTACGGGACATCTACGAGAGAGTTGAGTTCCCAAGCAACGAAGCCGGAACATCAAGCCGTAGTGGAGCCGTCTAACCATCCCGCTGTACCTGACCGCCGCCCGCGTGCGGTTCTGGATGAACGTGAAAGGCCACGGTGGGGCGGCAGGTGATCGGTGGGCGTTGTGCCGCTTCGTCACATTAGCAGTTTTCATCTTCCAATGACAATACCGACAGCAGACTTACACACGCCGGAGGAACTTCTGGACAACGCTGAAACCTTGCTCGCTTCCAGTAATCCGAAGATGATGCGAGCCGTCGTATTGGAAGCAATCACCGCGCTGGAAGCGTATGTACAGTCGGTGGTGTTTTCTGCATTGGGAACAAAATTAGACTCTCTACTCGTTCAATGGCTTGAAGATAAAACCAAGATGGATTTCGACTCGCGGCTTTCGGTTCGAGATCTTCACAATAGGTGTGGAAAAAGAGTCCGGCAGTAATCTGCTCTTGGATGATAGTTATATGTAGCTCTACTGCTTACGTCCGCACTCGCTGTTTTAGGCTAGCTCTTCCAACAACGCCTTCGCCTCTTGCAAGTCTTTGGTGTCAAACCCTTCGGTGAACCAGCCGTAGATCTCAGCTAACATCTCGTGAGCTTCTTGCTTCTTGCCCTGCTGCTGCCACAGCCGGCTTAAGCTCATCACCGCCCGCAACTCCAGGGACTTCGCCTGCTGTCGGCGTGCTATATCGATGGCCTTCCGAAAACACGCCCGCTCCCCAGTGCGGTCCACCGTGTCCGTTCAGGTCCCAAACTTGAGGAAATGCGGTAACTCGGCTATGTAAAGCAGTGTCGTGAGGAAAGAGCCACCCCTGCCCCAGGAATTATGGGACCGGATTCCACTAGAGATACAAGCGGCGCTCTGGGTGGTGGACGGCTATGAGCAGCGCCTTGCCGCCTTGGAGGCGGAGGTAGCGGCGTTGCGACAAGAGCTGGAAGCTGGCGTGCGCTGTGCCTGCCCCCGGACCGCGGCCACCTGCCGAGAGCTGCTCAAGACTGCTCGCCGTCGAGATCGTGCCGGATGTTCTGGCACGTGCGCGGTCCCGCGCTCTCCAGTGCATGGGTGAGCTTGGCAGCCGTCTCCTCGGGGGTGTAGCCCGGATAGACACGGCTCCACTCGTGAGCCAGGGCTTCCCCGTTTTCGCAGCGCCCGAGAATCGATAAGAGGGCATACCACTCCGGTTCAGGCAGCGTCTGCGCATCGTCCCGGCAATGGTGGAACCACGCGCACTCCTGCACGATGAAGCTGGCATCTGCCCGCGGACCGCGGTCTGGCTGCTTCGGGTGTCTCACTCCCTTCCCGACCGGTTTTGCCCTGAGCTTGGGTGACGGACTCTCAGGCAGCAGATGACGCTCAACGTCAGCTCGATCGTACCGACAAGCGGGATGCAACTCCATAACGCGCACAGGAACCGGCTTCAGTTTTCGGTTGACCGTGCCTGGCAGCCGTAATACGCGGGCCAGATCGTGGGTGCTATCGAGCTTCTAGCCATGCGCGCGTGCCTAGGCTTGCCGCGTCTCCTGAAAGCGTTGCACCAGCCGCTGCGCTTGGAGCCATTCTTCTTCATCCGCGAACACCCATAATTGGGTGAACAGCCAGTACACTTGCAGCCCGTGGCCGCTCTCAATAACGAGCGTGGGCCGCAGTGGAAACTTGTTCACCAGCATCTGGCCGTTATCTGCGTAAAGACCTGGCGGGACACGAAGTCTAATTTTACCCTTCTCTTTTCTCGGTGGGAGCATTGCGCCGTTTCTTGGAGGCAAAGGGACTTTGTGTCCTCTTGCCAACGGTTTCTTTGAGATTCCTTGCCCTACAGATTCCCTTCGTCGAGAGTCATTCATCATATTATCCCTTTCCTGCCGCTCTGCGCTTGCTTCTCCTCCCTACTTCCAGCTCTTCGGACAACCTGCCTTAGCCCACTCCAGTACGTCGTCAAGATTGAAGCGCACATATTTTCCGATGCGATGCAGAAAGTGATTACCCATCGATGTCCACATTGTCAGAGCCTCGACCTCGTCAAGAACGGGCATAACGCCAAGGGGAAGCAGCAGTATCGGTGCAACAGCTGCGGCAAGAGCGGCGTGTTAAATCCGAGCGTGGCCTATACCGAGGAGGAGAAAGCCGAGATTCTGGCCTTCTACCACGAAGGGCGTAGTATGCGGAGCGTTGAATACCTCGTTGGGGTGGCGCGGCAAACGCTCGCGGCGTGGTTAAAAAAGGCGGCGCAGAACCCGACCGTGCAAGACACGCTAGTGCCCGCACAGCCCGAGGATAAACTGGAAGTGGACGAAGTCTGATCCTTTGTCTCGAAGCGGACTAACAAGCGCTGGTTGTGGACGGCCAGGTGTCACCGCCCGCGCTAGATTGTGGCCTTTGCGAGAAGTTCTTCTGGCCAGGATTCTCCAGGTACCACCATATTCTTCTCTCCTCTCGAAGGTTCCGTAGGAGTGATCCCCGGCAGAGCAAGACGGGGTTCTCTTTCGCCAGCCAAATGAGACGAAGGAACACTGTCCCGGTTTTGTCCCGATGTTAGCAGAGATCAGGCTGAAACAAGAGAAACCAAGAGCGAAGACCGAATCAGTAAGTACTTGATCTTCTTATGGCTTCTTTGCCCTTGGTTCATGGTGTTAGCCACAGAATGTGCTCTCAAAA
>JBGPOI010000487.1:0-4144 GCA_041487975.1 Binatia bacterium
GCAAGGACGACGGTCAGGATTTTTTTAGACACAGAGTGCTTTTGAGAAGTGGGGCTGATTCCGGTAGCCGATTCCCTCACGAGACGAGGGCCATTTCAGGCCGCTTGCCGTTTGTCTTTCGCGGGAAGGCAGCGAATCTCCACCCGCTTATTGAGGGCGGCGGCAATCCGGTTGAGCATCGCCAGCGCGTGCCCTTCATAGTCGGCTTCTTCGAGTTGGTTGATGACTGCCGCAGTCGTGCCTACCAGTTTGGCCAGTCGCCCCTGGGTAAGACCAGCTTTAGTGCGCAAGTCGTAGATCTTGCGGGCGAGTTCTGCGTTTGCCAATTCTTCCTCGAAAGAAGCCGCCCGTTCAGGATTATGGCCGATGTAGCGGTCATAGGCAAATTGGAGGGCAGCAGATTTCATCTTCTTTTTAACTGCCATAATTAAAGCTCCGGTTTGAACGTGTGGCGTTTGGGATTTACCGTAAACTTCTTCTTTCGCTCACCTGCTCTGTCTATTTCCTGCGGAGGTACTTTCTGTCCTTTGACTATCCCGTGTGACGCTACCGCAGCCGTGTTCCCGTGAAAGAAATACAGCATCCGATACTGCGCTCCCTGAAGGCTAACCCGCAATTCATAGATACCGTCCCGCAAATAGTCGGCTTCAGGCCGACGTAGTTCATGCCCCAGGTCTTCCAGACGTTTCAAGCGGGCCAGACATTTATCTTGCGCCTTGGCGGTGAGGCTGTCGAGCCAGTTAACCAGCGGCACGGTGCCATCTTCATCTCGATAGAAAATAAGTGTAGTTGCGGGCAATCTTTTCTACCTCTTCCGTCTTAGCTGAGCACACTGCACAGCATGGACCACGGAGGGAAACTCCAGCAGGAAGCCATCCCCCGTGGACTTAATGACCTGGCCGTGATGTTCGGCCACGGCTTGCTGGATGATTTGGTTGTGCATTTCCAGCAGCCGTAGCATGCGGGTTTCATCGGCACCCATCTGACGGCTAAAGCCCACGATGTCCGTAAACATAATCGCCGCCAGCTTGCGCGTGTCTGTCTGGGCCATCGGAGCGTGCCTTCTCTAGCTAGATTCCTAGTGGATTACTTCCCGCGAAACACCGGTTTGCGCTTCTCACGCCAAGCCTGATGCGCTTCGCGGCTGTCCTCGGTCTGGCCCAGCAGCATGAAGCGGTAGATGTCGGTCTGCGCCGCCTCTTTGAGGGAAGCGATGTCCAGCCCTTTGTTGAGTGACTCCTTGGCCATCCGTACTGCCAGCGGCGGTAAGGCTGCCAGGCGTTTGCCATAGTCGAACGCGAGGGGCATGAGTTCAGGCAACGGCACCACTTTGTTCACCAACCCCACCCGGTACGCCTCGGCCGCATTGATACGCTCGCCTAACAACACCATCTCCATCGCCTTGCCGCGGCCGACATAGCGGGCCAGGCGCACCGCGCCGCCGTAAGCGGGAATGATCCCCAGCGGCACCTGCGGTAGTCCAAACTCCGCATTCTCCGAAGCAAGGATGATGTCGCAACAGAGTGTGATTAAGCAGCCAATGCCGACAGCGTAGCCGTTGACCGCCGCAACCACCGGCTTGGGATAATCGGCCACAGTGTTGAACACGGTAAATCCGCGTGGACTCACCGTCGCCAAGTGCTCGCCGGCCGAGGTGACCCGGTGGGTTTTAGGATTGCCCAAGTCAGCGCCAGCAGAAAATGCCTGGTCGCCTTTGCCGGTGAGAATTGTCACCAACACTTCAGGATCGTCTTCCATAGCGCTGAAGACTTCGACGACCTCCTCGGAAAGTTGCACGGTCCAGGCGTTGCGCTTCTCCGGACGGTTGATGGTCACCGTGGCAATGTGATCGTGTTTCTCGTAAATGAGCGTGTCGTATGACATGGCAAGCCCTCCTTTTTAGGCTCTCAGCGATTAGTCGTCAGTTTTCAGCGTAAGAAGCGCGGAATCGGGGAATCGGGAAGTTGGAGAATCGGGGGTTGAAATTCTCCGGTTCCCTCCTTCTCCGTTTCCTCAAAAGGTCACCCTTACGAAACCAGTTATTCTTCGAGGTGCTTCTCAAGTTCTTGTAACTCCTTCACAAGCATCGCCAGATCGGCGTGGTTGTCGAACACCGCCGTGCCGCTGGCCGGAGTGTTGCCTTTGACCGCAACACTCACCACCTCGCCGGTGACATTGTGGATACAAGCGCGGATGAAGGTGCCCTCAATCCAGCGACGGGCAAACGTGTCGTCAACAATAGCCACTCGCAAAGCCATACGCGTTCCTGCTCCCCGGGCGATGTGCCCGCTCTTGTTTAGCACCGACGCTCGCGGGACTCCAGAGTTGCGGGGGGACGCGGTGCTATTCGGACCTGGGGGCTAAATACCGGCCAACCTCTCACCTCGGTAGGTGCGGAAAATCTTGAGCATCTGCGATTGCGAAGTGCGTAGGAGGTCTGCCAGAATCCCGGACTCTTCGATACGGCCGTTGTTCAGGACGATGGCACAACGGCACAGAGTGGTGGCCTCCAACGGATCATGGGTGACCAACAGGAGCGTGACCCTTCGCTCCGCTGCAAGCACAGCAATCTCTCCGAGTAACTTGGCTTTTGTGATCAGATCGAGACCCGAAAACGGCTCGTCAAGCAGTAGATACGAGGGCCGCCCGGCAATCGCCCTGGCCAAGGCAGCGCGCTGTTGTTCACCTCCAGAAATCGTCCCAGGTTTGCGCTGTGCCAGGGACTCGATGGCACAGAGGGTGAGCGCCTCATGAGCCCGCCCCCTGGCTTCCTGTTTGGTTAATCCCGCCCCGGAGAGGCCGAGTAGGACATTGTCCAGCACAGACAGGTTTGGCCATAAGGCTAAATCCTGGAAGACCATAGCAACGCCCCGTAAATGGGGTAGCCTCAGAACTTTTTGTGCCTCGGACACGACACTCCCGTCTATCAGCACCTGACCAGCAGAAGGCGCATCGAGCCCCGCGAGCAGACGAAGGAGCGTAGACTTGCCGCAACCGGACGGACCAAGGATGGCGGTATGCTCGCCGGTAGGGATGATGAAGGATACCTCGGCGAGGATGGTGTGCCCGTCGTAGATCTTGGAGACGGAGCGAAATTCGAACTGGGAACCGGTCATGCCTTCTGCCTTCCTGCCATTGTCCATATGACCATCAGGAGCCCAGCCGCTGCCGCGACATAGACGAGGCACAGGGAAGCTACCAATGACTCTGGGGCATTGGCCATGACCGTGAAGATAGCGAGCGGCAGCGAACTCTCACCCGGCGGGTGCAGAAGCAGCACTGTACTGACATCGGCAGTTGCCAAGAGCGCAACGAGCAGCATAGCCACGGCCCCAGCCGGAAGCAAAAGGGGAAGCACAACCCGCCGCAGGTACGTCGTCAATGAAACCCCGTGCACAGCGGCAGCGAGCGCCCAGGTGGCCGAGGTCGACCCCCAGGCGCGCAGACCAAGCACGGCGGCGACCGGAAAGAAGCGCAGACCAAGCGCCGCACATACGGTGAGACGACTGCGGAGGAACGGGTCTGCCCAAGCGGGAGCCGTTGCCGCGAGCTGGACGAGCCCCAACGCGGTCAACGCTGGCGGCAGGGAAAACAGCGCCAGAGACATACCGATACAGACTGTGCGGAGCCGATCATTGCGGCCTGCGCAAAACGCCGACAGCAGGCCCAGCGCGGCCGCGATTGCTCCTGCCCCGGCGGCATAGAGCAGCGTGTTGCCAGCGGTGCGAGACAGCTCCCCCCAGGCGCGCAGGAATGCTTCGCCACCGGCAAGAGGCAGCGTCAGCCCCAGGAGCGGCGCAACCGTCCCTCCAAGCACGAGAACCGTGAGGGCCGCTGCCGTCACGCCTACCATCCCTCGGTGTCGGATACGCCGCGCAGATCGAGATTGCCGGGCCATCACTTCGCTGGCAAGCCGGGGGGCCGTGAAGTACGCTAGGGGGGCTGCGATCGCCAGAACGAGCGCCGCTAATATCACACACTGCCGCCCGGCGAGGGGAAAGTTGTAGAGGGCGGAGAAGCTCGTGAGGATCTCCGACGCCGCCGTCTGCAGTCCAAGAATCTGACCGGGACCGGGATCCGAGAGCGTCAACACGCCACCGAGCCCGGCGGTAAGGAGAGCCGGAGAGGCCACGTAGCGGGATAC
>JBGPOI010000488.1:0-4140 GCA_041487975.1 Binatia bacterium
AAGAGGCTGACTATGAAGGGCATGCGCTAGCAATGCTCAACCGGATCGCCGTTGCTCTCAACAAACGGGTAGAGATCCGTTGCCTCCCGGCGAAAAGCAAGCTACAAGCGGCCTGAGGAGTCTTCTATGAGCGGCACAGCATTTGGAATTTTCGATCACCTCGAACGGCGAGAAGGATCTCTTGAGCGGTTGTACGAAGGGCGGCTGCGGCTCTTAGAGACGGCAGATGCTGCAGGATTCTACGGCTACCACATCGCCGAGCATCACGCGACACCGTTGGGGATGGCTCCCTCACCCGGCATTTTTCTCTCTGCGGTCGCCCAACGCACGCGACGCATTCACTTCGGCCCGCTGGTCTACCTGTTGCCGCTCTACAGCCCGCTACGCCTCATCGCCGAGATCTGCATGCTCGATCAAATGAGCGGTGGCCGCCTGGAGGTCGGTGTCGGCCGCGGGGTCTCACCGTTCGAGCTGGCGTATTACAGTGTCCCATTTATCGAATCCCGCGACATGTTCGAGGAAGCGCTCGACATCTTGGTTGCCGGGCTACGCAGGCAGCGACTCTCACACCGTGGCGAGCACTACCGCTACGTGGACGTGCCGATGGAACTCACCCCGAAACAAACCCCGAACCCACCCTTCTGGTACGGCGTCTCGACACCGCAAAGCGTGCTCTTCGCCGCGCGGCGAGGGATGCATATGGTCTCAGGGGGCCCCATCCCAGGATTGAAACAATCCGTAGAGGCGTATTGCGAGGCCCGGGAACAGTACAAGAACAGCCCGGAGAATGTGAACCCGCACGTGCACGCGCCGAAGATCGGCGCCATCCGTCATTGCTATGTCGCGGAGACTGACCGTGAGGCCGATACCGTGGCCCGACCCGCGTATCGTGCGTTCTTCAACAATCTGGTCAAGCTCTGGCGCGACTTCCGCACCACGCCGATGCATTTTACCGATGATCTTGATATCGCCCGCAAAGGTGACGCGGTCATCGTCGGTTCACCCAGTGCAGTGCGGGATGAGGTCGCGCGCTTCTTCGCGCAGAGCGGTTGCAATTACCTCGTGCTCTCCTTCGCCTGGGGGAGCCTGACTCAGGAGCAATCCCAACGTTCGCTCGATCTTTTTGCGGCGAAGGTCCTGTCCGAGTTTACCAAGAGCTGAGACTACGCGCGCAGACAGGGGCATTCCCTCTCCCCTGCACTCACTGCTGACCGGTCTGCTGAGCCCACAGCGCCTGGGCTTGTTCCCAGCTCACGACGGCCAGGGTGTTGCCATCTTTGTCGATGAACTGCAAGGGACCAAGGAACGTCATGTAGAATTCGCTGTCTTCCGGGAAATACGTCCGATCATGCCGGGCGTTGCAGGCTTCATACCCGTAGCCCACCGCGTAGGCCGTGGCGCCGCCCTTCTCTTGGCCGCCGCGCACCTCCATCTTCCCTTTGGTCAGGAAGTATTCGCCCGGGCCGACATGGATATGGCTGGCGAAGGACGAGCCCTTGGGACAATCAAAAATAGCCGCCCAGGCGCCGACTTCCGGTGCCACATGCAGCAGCTTCCAGCGGATGCCACCGGCGGAAAATTCGCCCGGAAAGGGCTGCCAGTTTACCGTACTGACCTGTACATATTCATCAGATGGCCGTTGTTTCATTGCCGCGTCCTTTCCAAATTGTACGATACAAGCTGTGATCTCGCTCTTTAGCTCCGCCAGGGCTCGACTAGGACCTTGGCGTGACGCTCGGGCGAGCCGAGGTCCTCAAACGCCTGGGCCACTCCCTCGACACCGACCTTGCCGGTGATCAGCGGCTCGGCGGGAATCATGCCGTCGGCGATGTAGCGCAGCATGGCGGTGAACTCCTCGCGCGTGTAGCCGAGGACGAACTGGACGTTCAGCTCTTTATTGATGCCGAACATCGGCTGAAAGGCGTCTTTCTCCATACAGACGCCGACGACGACGATCCGCGCGCCTTGCGGCGCCGCAGCCATGATCTGATCGATCACGCCGGGGACACCGACGCACTCGAAGATCACCGCAGGACGCAGCGCCGGTCCGGTGGCCCAAGGCAGAAGTTGCGGCGCACGGCTCGGGTCGTTCCACACCGCGACCTCACTCCAGCTCTGGTAGGGCGACTTCTCTGCAGGGTTGACGATGATATCGGCGCCGACGGCTGCGGCGAGTTCGCGCCGTCGCGGCGAGAAGTCGGCGGCAACAATCGGGTGCACGCCTTTCAAGCGAAGCGAGGCAATCACCGCCAGGCCGACCGGCCCGCAGCCGATGACCAGCGGCACGTCGTCCTTGTCGAGTCGCGCCTTCTCGACCGCATGGAGGCCGACGGCCATGGGTTCGGTGAGCGCCGCATACTCAGTGGAAAGCCCGTTCGGCACTTCGAGGAGCAGTCCTTCGGTGAGGCGCATGTACTCGCCATAGCCACCGGGGTTGTCGTTGGAGTAACCGACGGTCTGGACACCTGAGGAACGGATCAGCACCGGCATCGAGCAGATGCGTGTCCCGACCTTCAGGTTTTTCTTCGTGTCCGGTCCGTAGTCAACGATTTCCGCGCAGAACTCGTGCCCCATAACGATATCGCGACTGAGGTCCATATCGAACACGCCTCCTGAGCGGCGCGACACCTCGACGAGCTTCTCGGCGTGTTTAAGAGTGTGCAGATCCGAGCCGCAGATGCCGCAGGCGAGGGTCTTCACCAGCACCTCGCCGGGACCCGGTTCTGGAGTAGGAAGGTTGTCAACCACAAGCTTCCGGTTTCGCATCACGGCAGCGCGCATAAATCGCTCTCCTTGAGATTTCTGCTCGGTCGTCCCAATCTATACCCTATTCGCGGCGCTGGTGTCCACTCACCACTCAACGGGACTGGCTGGTGTCATCCCAACTGACAGACACAACCAGGTGATCAGGTTTATCTTTGGGCGGTTGTCCATAAGCCCCTCATGCCGGGAGCGAGAATAGCCCAGCAGTGATCAGGAGTTCACGCTCCGCCACACGATCTGGGCGATTGAGCTGAAGTAGCCGAATTGTGACGCGACCCGTTGGAGTCAGTGGGACGAAGCGAGCCGCCTGCAACTGAAAATGATCAGCCCAACGGTCCCGACGAGGATGATAGAGAGGAGCAATCTGCCCCGTCTCCGGATCTACAGAAGCCACATCACTCCCTTTGTGCTTATTACACAAAGCGCACGAGAGCGCTAAATTGTCAGCTTCTGTCTGCCCGCCATGCTTTTGGGCAATGATATGGTCGAGTTCGTGCGGAGCAAACGCCAGAGTCTCAGAGAGACCACAATATTCACAACGTTCACTCGCACGTTCAACCACTAAGCGCCTCAGCGCCGTCGGAATATAGACCTGAGCCATACACGGCTCAGGCAGTTTTCAGCTTCAGGGCGGCTTTGGCCTTAGCCACACGGACTACATGCTCGAGATACTCGTACTGCGCCCATTCGTGTTCTTCAGCAGGACTCAAGCCTTCCGTCCGATTCTTTTCCAGCAAGGCGCTGATGCGAGCCTGCAACGCGTCTGAGGGACGCAAAGCCAAAATTTCCTTTGGAGTCGGGAGTCCTGCGAGCACTTCGACCACTGCAGCGATCCCTTCAAAACCCGGCTGTGCCGTAGCACTGAACTCACGCAATCCTAATTCTAAGATCCGAGGGAGTTGATCCTCCACGGGACGCAAGCGCGCAGCCAATTCTTCCGGGATATCAAGTGTAATCTCCATACCGTTCATCCCTATCATGAAGCTCGTTCACCTCAAACACAACAATTCGACCAGGGGCTTCCGCTCCTGGACCCCAGAATCCAGCAGTCCAGTATTCAGAACCCAGAAGAGCTACTGGGCGCAACGAAAGCCGAGACGGCCGACGCGGTAGCCAGGGTCGAACCCGGAGCGGAAGGAAGCGCGGACAAACCACGGCTCACCGAGCCACGAGCCGCCGCGCACGGCTCTGTACTCTCCCTTGCCAGGACCTTGGATGTTGCGCCTGGAACCCTGCTGATAATAGTTCGCGTCATACCAATCCCCCACCCACTCCCACACGTTTCCGCTCATATCCAGACAGCCATACGGCGATGCCCCCGCTACGAAGAGGCCTACTGGCGACGTATCGTGTAAGCCCAATTCCCAGCTATTACAT
>JBGPOI010000489.1:0-4126 GCA_041487975.1 Binatia bacterium
AAAATAAGCTATCTGGTCTTCGTTCGGTTTCTGCCGCCAGGCTTCTCTCGTGCTCATGATGGCGTGTATCCCGGTCTGCTGGCGGACCGAAATCACCTCATCCGAACCGGTGCCTTCGAAACCGGGAGCCAGGAAGACCAACGCCGAGCCTTGATCCACCAGGAATACCGGATGGGGAATGTAATGTGGGGAGGTGAACCCCGTCAAGGCAAAGAGCCGGCGGCGATACGCAACCATATCGTGCCCGGTTTCGGCGTGTAGCTCCCAGAGAAAATCCGCCAGGGTGCGTCCTTGTGCCTGAGCCAGATCGGTGAGTTGTTGCAGTACCTCAGGGCTGTATCCTTCGCGCTTGGCCAGCCGGTATGCGTCGGCCAGCGACAGGGTCAGCGCGAGTGCTTCGACTTCACCGCTCGGCGTCGCGGCCGGGGACATAACACGTCCTTGCAGGGGGAACTGCGAGACTTCTAGATCCATGGCAAACCGGTCGCCATAGCGTGACAACTTGGCGAAGCCGCGCCGGCAACCGGTCAAGGAGACAATATACGCTTGTCTGACCTGGAATGTCCCAGACGAGGACAATCCGAGACCGCTCATCAACGAACCGTGGCCGATAATCGTGACATCCATAGGTAGGTGCCCACACTACCCGGAGTAGACTAAACAGAAAAGCCCAGGGTGAGAAGGAAACACCGTGTCGGTGAAGAAAAACGACGGCCAGGTTCCACTATCTTCCCACAATTTGATACTATCGGCTCGACCTGGAGAGTCATTGAACACGCCGAAGCTGTGGAAAAAAGGCAGGATTGGGATTTTGATTATCGGAGGACCACATGCCTACAGTGAGCTTAGATCTACCTGAAGACGTCTTTTCAGCTTTACGTCGTTCCCCAGAAGAGTTCGTGCGCGGGTTGCGTCTCGCTGCTGCCATCCATTGGTACGAACGCGGGGAGAGCTCACAAGAGAAGGCCGCCCATGTCGCAGGTTTGGACCGCACTGACTTCCTCCTAGCTCTCGCACGCGAGCAGGCAAACGCCTTTGTGGTGGATTTCGACGACCTGAAGCGGGAGTTGGACCGTGGCTGAACGTCCGGCTGTTAATACTTCAAGGTTCGAAGGTCTCTATTGCGAGCTTCTTCGAGAGCCGCCTGTAGGGTGCATTAGCGGAAGTCAGATCTTCTTCACAGTAAACCCTGCTGCCATGCTCTGCAGGGTCCGGTTTGCGGTGATGGCGTCGTGGGGAATCAAAAGGTAAGACCAGGGCTTGCCGCCATGTGCGCGCTCGTGGGCGGTGGCGCGTTCGCACCAAGCGACCGCCGCGCGCGTTTTGGCGCGCACCTCGTCGTCTTCCATTTCGCTGGCGCGTTTCGGCTCGCACAGGAATTTGGTGTCACGAGTCTCGACGACAAAGTCCGGCTCGTAGGACTGGTCATGCCGGTAGTGAATCTGGAACCGTCCCTTCGCGGGCTTAACCCATTTCAGCACGCTTTCGTCGTCTTCTAAGATCACGGCAAAGCGGCGTTCCGGGTCGGAGTCGAATTTCTGCATCGGATAGAGGCAGCGGCGAAACCCTCCGAAGAGCATCCCACGAATGTACTGCCGCTCCTCGACTGGCGCGCGAAAGTTCCGGATACCTTCTTCTGCCGGAGCGGAGTAGTTGTTCGGGCGCAGGGTTGTGAACCCTTTGCTGACGTGTGTCTCATAGGTAGTGGCACGTTCCCAGTGATGAGCCTGCATCTGCACATGGAGCAGTTCAGCAAGTCGCTGTTGATGGTATTGCAGGACATTCCGCACCGCGGTCTCGTCCGGCAGATACGAGCGCAAGTGGGCAACCACTTGCCTGGCCAGTTTGTAGAGCAGGTCGGCGTGGTCGGCGTAGCTGATATCGTCAAAGTCTATCAGGGTGCGAATCAGATAGTCCTCGGCGCGGCTCTCCTCGGCGAGACCATCTCCGCTCACTAATCTCTCTCGTGCATGCGTCCGCAGATGTTGGATGAGAATGTCCATTGCCACAGGCTGGAGGCGGATGCCGCTCACGTCAAGGTCAAAGTCATGAAAGCCAGAGGTTACCTCGCCCTTTGGCAGAACGACGATCCGGGGGATATCAATGGACCGCTCGATGTAGAGGTCTGTCGTTTTGGCCACGACCTCAGCAATGTTGGGCTGTTTAGTGATCCCTGCTAATTCGCTCTGAGCCGGGGTGTAAACGGCTTCCACTTCGCGGATGATCTGCGCCTGTATCTCCGGTGATTGCAGGTCGGCTGAGCGGGGCAGACGCTCGTATTTCTTGAAGACCTCCCTCGGCGATGCCCTGCAGCACGTATTTGGGCGTGTTCGGCGTAAAGTCCGCAATCAGCTTGTTGTAGATGGTGGGTTAGGCGCCAGGACGAAGAAGTGGCGGACCCCTTTGGCGATGTGGAGGTAGGCGACGAATGCGCCCATCAGCCGCGTTTTGCCGACGCCGGTTGCGAGCGCGAAGCAGAGAGAGGGAAAATCGCGCTCGAAGTCGCTCACGGTCGGAAACTCGGAGCGAATGATCTCCAACGCAAGGGCGAGGTTGCGGTCTTTCTCCAGCGGGATGATATCCGCCACACGGGCAAGGATCTCCAGCGATTCGCGTTGTGGGGCACGGAGGCTGAGGCGACCGCTGATGGCGTTGACGTGGCGGTTCATTCGTTCCCACCCGTTGTGAAGAGCGGGAGTTCCACCTGTCCATCTTTTCTGGCCTTCACCGTCCGGCCCTTTTTTTCATTACTTGGAGGGGGAGTGTCTTCAACAGGCGCGGGCGGCAGGTCGGCAATTTTCAGGCTGTAATCGTCGCGTCCCCATTCGCAGCGGTTCAGCACAGCCTTGGGAATCTTCTTGAGCGTGAGGTTCGGGAAAGCGTCCGGTTTGGCGCGGAACGCCGTGCAGCAGATCAACAACGTACGTTCTTCGCCTACCTCATCACTTAAGCTGGCGAGTTGGTCGTGGTTGAGATTCTGCATCGTGACGTAGATGAAGTCACGTTCGGTGGAGTAGCCATGCTGCCAATAGACCGAGTCGCTGGAGGCGTAAGTGAAGCCCATGTGTTTGCACATGGCTTCAGTGAGCATCGCGGGGTTGTAGTTCTTGCTGATGACCCAGTTACTGTACTTGTCCTGTTCCAGGAGCGACGGGGCGAGTCGGAAGTAACGAAAGCCACCGCCACCTTTCCAGCCGACTGCTTTGCTGATGCCACCTTGATCCGTACCGTCGATGACTTTTTGCAGACGCGGAAGGATGTGGGTGTGGCAGTGCTCGCCCAACTCCACCATGATCCACCGCCGACCCATCTTGTGGGCGGCGGCGCCAGTGGTGCCGGAGCCAGTGAAGGAGTCCAAGACCCAATCGCCGGGGTTGGTAGCGATCTGGATAATCTGACAGAGCAATTGCTCAGGTTTCGGGGTAAGAAACGGTTCCCTATCTGGATACAAAGCGAGGATTTCTTTTTTCGCCGCCTCATTATCGCCAGCTTCGGCTGCCGCCCACCAAGTCATCGGCACAAGACCGCTCTCTTCTCCTGCAAACTGTTTGACTCTTGGGCGTCCTGTTCCATCTGACGATAACATCTGCCGCTCCCTCGACAGCACACTCCAGGTAGCGGTTATCGGAAGGGTCGCCCTTAATGACATCGAGCGTTAACTCTCCGGGAGTCTGAAGTGCGAGATGAGCAAGTTCATCGAGAAATTCCTGAATCCGCTCTTCAGACAGGCCGTGGCGCTTGGCTATACGCGGGTACTGTAATACACGTGCGAGTTCTTCCGGGATCACCGAAGAGACGACAAGCTCAAACTGCTTCGTACGCCAGGCGTCAAGAATCTGGGCGGCGTTGCCCCTCGTCGTCAGCACTGCGCTGACGAACACGTTGGCATCAATAACCACCCGAGTCATGCGTTGTTGCGCTGAGCCTGTGCCCGCACTGCCTTCACTGCTTCCGCAACCTCCCGCTCGATAATTTGCGGTTTCACCCGCTTATTTTTCTGGCGGATCTCATCGACCGTAGCAAAGAGTCTTTCCCGCCGCTTCGCTCGCTCCTCAAGCTGCCACACCGGCACCACGGCGGCCATAGGCTTGCCAGCTCGCTCGATGACATACTGCTCATTCTGATA
>JBGPOI010000490.1:0-4122 GCA_041487975.1 Binatia bacterium
CGAACCACCGCGGTAATCAAATCCCCCAGAAATCACATATAAGTCTGCCGGTCCAATATGCGTGTGTGGCGCATTGACCTGGCCGGCAGCCGCTTTAATGAGCGCACTCCAGGCACCGGTCTCCTTGCTGATCCGTAGTACGATAAATTGATTACCAGTACCGGTGTCGATCCATTGCTGATCTTTAGTTCGCACGAGTGCGGCACCAATCGGGTCGAAAGACATTGCAGATTTCGCCATGGTGATTTCCTCCTTTGCTCACATCTCTTCTGACCGTTATTGCCAGGCAGCTAGACGAAGCGCAAGCCCTGCTTGTCGTCCAAGAGGTGAGTTTCCTGCCTATCTGGCCGGAAGAATTGCTCCAACTGTACGAAGACCTTGTGATCGGCATTGTGACGCTGAACGTCGAGCACATCTTCGAGCTTCAGTAACTGCTTTATCATTTGCTCGAGTCGCTGATCTTCCCTATCTTGCCTATCTTGGTTGACCAGCAGCCAGATCCGGCTCTCTCCGCCGCTGTCGATGGGCATACAAAGAATTCCCTCCACATTGAAAGCCCGACGGGAGAACAGACTACAGACACGTATCATGACTCCAGGTTGATTGTTGACGGTCAACTCCAGCACCGTGGAGCGGCTGCGGAACTGGATAAGGGGTTGCGATTCAAACACGGGCGTGAGCATGGGCTTCACCTCCTATCATGTCCTTGTTGGCGGCGCCGGGCGGCACCATCGGATAGACTTTTTCATTCACGTCGATCGGGACATGGATCAGGCACGGTCCCCGCTCGCGAAAAGCACGAGCAAGTGTCCTCAATGGATCGTCGCTGGCGGAAAGATTGTACCCCTTCATGCCGAAACCTTCAGCGATCCTGACGAAATCAACTCTGGATTGGTAATCGGACGCATAAATGCGCTTGCCGTAGAACAGATCCTGCTGCTGATGTACCAGCCCCAGGGAGTTATTGTTCATCAGGACGATTTTGACGTTGACGTTGTGCTCGACGGCGGTCGCCAACTCTTGGATGTTCATCAGCAAGCTACCGTCGCCGCTGAAACACACTACGGTGCGATCCGGGCAAGCAAGGGCCGCACCGATGGCCGCCGGCAGACCGAAACCCATCGTTCCCAAGCCGCCGGAAGTGAGCCACTGGCGCGGACGGCGGAAAGGGTAGACCTGGGCCGTCCACATTTGGTGTTGGCCGACATCAGTGGCGATGATCGTCTCATCGTCGAGCAGGCTAGCCGCTTGGAGGATCAGACCGTAAGGGGTGCGTAGGTCTTCGGCATCGGGTATGAGCAGAGGATACTTTTGTTTCAGTTGCGCGACGTAGGTGAGCCATTCGCTACGCGGGTTCGGCTCGACCAAGGGCAGCAGAGTTTCCAGCACTTCGCCGACATCGCCGACGATCCCCACATGAGCCGTCTTGATCTTGTCGAGTTCGCTTCCGTCGATATCGATATGGATAATCTTGGCGTTGGGACAGAACGCGGCGACCTTGCCGGTGGCGCGGTCGTCGAAGCGTACGCCGGCAGCGATCAGCAAATCGCATTCCTCCAAGGCGAGGTTGGTATAGCGGGCGGCATGCATCCCCAGCATGCCGATGCACAGCGGGTGATCCATCGGCATAGCGCCGAGTCCCATCAAGGTCATAGTAGCAGGGATAGAGGCTTTTTCCGCCAGGCAGGTGACCAGCCGCCCGGCTCCCGAGTGGATCACACCTCCGCCCAGATAGAGGATTGGCCGACGTGCAGAGTTGATCATTTCCGCGGCGCGTTCCCCGGCGGCCGGAGCGAAATCCGGGAAAGGCTCGGGACAAGCCGGCTCCGGCCATGCCGCGAATTCCACCATCTGGTTCTGCACATCCTTGGGCACATCGATCAGCACCGGGCCTGGTCGCCCCGAACTGGCAATACGAAACGCCGCGGGAATCACTACGAGTAACTCGGCGGCTGAACGCACAGCAAAGTTATGTTTCGTAATGGGGATGCTGAGGCCGTAAGCATCGATTTCTTGGAAAGCATCGGTACCGATCATGGCGACCGGCACCTGGCCAGTGATGCAGATCAGCGGGATCGAGTCGAGCTTGGCATCAGCTACCGCCGTCAGCAAGTTGGTCGCACCAGGGCCGGAGGAGGCAAAACACACGGCCGGACGCCCGCTGACCCGCGCCATGCCTTGAGCGATAAATCCCGCTCCCTGTTCGTGCCGCGCCAGGACGTGACGGATCGTGTCGCTCTGCGATAAAGCGTCATAGAGCGGCAGATTCGCTCCGCCGGGGATGCCGGCGATAGTGCGGACGCCCTGTCGTTCGAGCAAGTGGATGATGATTTGCGCGCCGGTTCTTTTTATCACGGGTCTACACCTCCTCGGGTTTTGTCCCCTGGTGCTGAACCCGGCGCTTATGGGGTGCTTAAAAAACAACCCCCGCCGGGCTTTCGCGCCGGCGGGGGTTGGAAATTCTCAATGGGCTTGGGTTGATCCCGCTACGGCGCGAAAGCGATGAGTCGCACGATAATGACCACGCCTACCGTCACTACGGTGGTAAGAGCAAGGGCGAGGGTGTTCACGCTGTGCGTCATTGCGGTATCAAACCTGTGAGCAGCCAACCTGCTCAATGGAGCCGGACGTTACCGGCTATTTTTCTTCCTGTCAAGGCTGGGGTACGCGGGAAATACAGGATGGATGGAGGGCTCATTACTATTTCCTCATTTCTGCTTTAACGCGTACCCGGCACTGCCTGATAAAAACCGTTGGTGTGCACCAGTTCTACCGCTGTGTCAAAAAGGGTACAGAGATTTTCATCGGTGAGGATCTCGGGCTTCTCGCCATCCGCGAGCACTTCCCCATCTTTCAACAGCACCACGCGCGAGACCTCCGGCGGGATCTCATGAATGTGATGGGTAACGAGGATGACAGTCTTTCCATCTCGCATCAGGCTGCGGATAATGTCGAGGTACTGAAAGCAGGCTTTCAGATCGAGACCGCTGGTGGGCTCATCCAACACCAGCGTATCGGGATCGTTGATCAGCGCCCGGCCGAGCAGGAAGCGACGTTGTTCGCCGGTAGACATCTCCGAGAACGCCCTGTCCTTCAGCTCCGCCACCCCCAGCGTGTGCATGATATGGCTGGCCCGTTCTTTGTCCTCGACGCTGAACTGCTGGTGCCACGCCGTGTCGATACTCGAGTAATAACCCGACAAGATGACATTCATGCCCCGAGCGTTGCCCATATGCTGTTGCTGCAGATCGTGGGAGACGATACCGAAGTGAGCACGCAACTCCCAGACATTCCAGCGCTCTCGCCCGAAGATCCGCACATAGCTGCCCTCGCGTTGCACGGGATAGAGATCCCGCGACAGTAGCTTGAGCAGGGTCGATTTACCGGCGCCGTTGGGTCCGAGGATGGCGGTATTACATC
Organism: Binatia bacterium; assembly: GCA_041487975.1. Classification (GTDB taxonomy): domain Bacteria; phylum Desulfobacterota; class Binatia; order Bin18; family Bin18; genus JACQEL01. Next base: position 3,421 of record JBGPOI010000490.1, read on the forward strand.
CCCGGGTCAGGTCGAGTGACAGATTGTTGAATACGCGGGTTTGTCCACGGTAAACCGTGACATCTTTGAGTTCAATGATTTTCTGCATATCCAAATGACATTAGTCCTCTCGCGTCCAGGCAACGGCTGCGTTCTTTGTACCACAGGTGTCCACGGTCGGAAATGCGCCATAACCGCTATGTGGTAGTGGAGGGTCGCGTGAACTGACACGGCAAGCTCGTAATTCTCCATCTCGACGGTCAACCTCAAGTCGGTGTCAGGAGAGAGTTGGGCGGTGAGAACCGTCACTAAATTCTGACTCTTGACACGACGCGGGGAGATGTTCCATACTCGCCTCCTTATACAGAGAAGGCCTGACGAGTGAGCGGGGGCTCGTCTTCCCCCCTGTCCAGACACCCCGCTGAGAGGACGCTCTTCATGAATAAGAGTGTTTACAAAGGCGGAGATTCCCCCTGACAGAGCTGAGAAGGAGGTACTTAGTGTCGGTGGACTCTCCCAGGCGAGTGTGTTGGCAACCATCATCCTAACTAAAAAAGCTAAAAGGAGGCAGTCATGGCGCAGTTTGACACGATTATCAAAGACGGCACGATCGTCGATGGGACGCGGGTGCCCCGCTACAAAGCCGACATCGGCATCAAGAACGGCAAGATCGCCAAAATCGGTCGGCTCAACAGCAGCGACGCAACCAAGGTGGTCGATGCC
>JBGPOI010000491.1:0-4116 GCA_041487975.1 Binatia bacterium
CCAAGATGCGCGATGGGGTGACGCTCTACGCTGATGTTTACCGCCCCGATGCCGAAGGGCGCTTTCCCGTGATTTTGCTGCGCCTGCCGTATGGGAAGGAAATGGCCGGCGATTTCGGCGATCACGAATTCTTTCCAGCCCGAGGCTATGTGGTCATCATTCAGGACGGGCGCGGGCGGTTCACGTCAGAAGGTGAATATTACGCACTAATCAACGAGCCGCAGGACGGCTACGACACCGTCGAATGGGCGGCTTCGTTGCCGTACTCGAACGGCCAGGTCGGCACCCAGGGGCAGTCCTATCTCGGCGCGACCCAATACCTGCTGGCGCCCACGCGACCGCCCCACTTGCGTTGCGCTTTCCCAGTGTCAGCGGCGTCAGACTTCCACCAGAGTTGGGTCTATCACACCGGCGGTGCGTTCGTCCTGGGCTGGCAAGTGCCCTACGCTATCTTTCTGGCGCGCAACACCATCGATCGCCAAGGCATTAAGGAACAACTCTGGCCCAAGATTCGGCCTGACCTGTTGCGCTCCATCAACTTCGGCAACCCGCTCACTCCGGAAGGGTACCGTCGCCTGCCGCTGATGTACTGGGCTGAGTTGCTCAAGGACGTTGCCCCCTATTTGCGCGACTACCTCACTCACCCCGAGGACGGACCGTACTGGTGGGCGATCAACGTCGAGCGCCAGCACCGCAATATCAACGTCCCCATGTACCACGTCAGTTCGTGGTACGACATCTTCCTGCGTGATGCGCTTATTCACTTCAATGGTCTCCGGTCGCGGGCAATGACCCCCGAAGCACGGGGCGGACAAAAGCTCCTGCTGGGCCCCTGGGCGCACCTCTTCCCCTATACGGTTCCAACCTCAGGGGGAACAGGTGATATTGACTTTGGCCCTCACGCCTTCATCGATCTGCACGACACGCAGTTGCGCTGGTTTGACTATTGGCTGAAAGGCATCGACAGCGGCATTTTTGCCGAGCCGCCGATCCGTCTCTTTGTCATGGGAACCAACCAGTGGCGTGATGAGTCTGAGTGGCCGCTCGCCCGCACCCGCTATACGCCCTACTTCCTCCACAGCCGCGGCACGGCCAACAGCGTGCAGGGGAATGGCACCCTCAGTCCGGAAGTGCCGAGTGAAGAACCTGTCGATCACTACCGCTACGATCCGGCCGACCCGGTGCCGACCTGCGGTGGCAACACGCTCATCATTCCCGTGGGCGTCAAGGATCAACGCGAGGTCGAAGCCCGCCAGGATGTGTTGGTGTACACCGGCGAGCCAGTGGAGAAACCGCTCGAAGTCACCGGTCCGCTCAAGGTGGTGCTCTACGCCTCGTCGTCCGCGCCGGACACTGACTTTACCGCCAAGTTGGTGGACGTGCGGCCGGATGGCTATGCGCAGAATATTGCCGACGGCATTCTGCGAGCGCGCTACCGTGAGTCACTGAGCACGCCCAAATTGCTGGCCAAGGGCGAAGTGTACGAGCTGACCATCGATCTATGGGCGACCAGCCATGTGTTCTTGCCTGGTCATCGCCTCCGCGTGGAAATCTCGTCGAGCAACTTTCCGCGTTTCGACCGCAACCTCAACACGGGAAGAGATCAGGCGACCGGAACAACTTTCCACGTGGCGGAACAGACGGTGTTCCATAACCAGCGCTTCCGCTCGCACATTCTGTTACCAGTGATTCCATAAACGAGGCGGCAACAGGGAGGCGCGACTGACCGCGCCTCTCCACTATTCCCCCATCAGCACCAACGGCTGAGTGGTCGGCATCTTACGGCTGGGAGGAGCCACGGCCCCAGTTTCACGTAGCCCATCATCTCGAAAGGGCGATAGCCAACCTTCTCAGCCTGCCGCAAGCTTGGTTGGTTCCCCGACACGACGATGCCTACCGATCGCCGATAACCAGCGCCCCGCAGGTACCGGATCATCCGGACTGGCGGGTGCGGGGATGAGCAGTTTCCTTCATCCGTCCCTCCTCACTGCGGCACCTTCTCGCCGATCACTTCTCGCCGTATCTCGAAGACACCAACCGACCAGAGGTAGGTAAACATCTGCACGACGCCGGCCGCCACCCACACCCACTTCGGGATCGTTACTCTCAGCGCAAGCACCGCAGGTTCAGGATCGGCGAAAAAGAGTCCCAATCCCAAACAGACTGGTAACAAAGAGTAGAGCAGCCACGCGACGAAATCATCTAACAACGAGCCGAACTTACTGACCTGTCCTGTGAAGCGGGCAACATGACCATCGATATTATCCAACAGAATGACAAGGTTCAGCAGCACCGCGCCAAGAAGGAAATTCAAACGGTTCACTGCACCCAACACTATACATGCCAGCCCACAGAGGAGCACGAGTAAGCTCAGGGTCGTCACCGCATTCGCGCTGAAGCCCTGGTTAATGAAAAACGGCGCGAGACGGAAAGCGACTGGCTCCCAGACATAATAAGAGAACGGATTTTGCACCTGGTCCCGGCGCGCCTTCCTCGGGGGGTAGCTTTGACGAACCCCCTCAGCCGACGCCTTTACTCTCGTGGCCATCGCACTCTCCCCTTCTCCGGTTCTGTCGTTTATCTTCGGCTCTTGCCTCGTCTCGGACGCTCTGGAGGGAGCGAAGAACCCCAAGCCAACAGTGCCCAAACTGAGGGTGTAGCGGATTCCACACCAAGCAGGAAGAGTGTTCTCTTGCTCCTCACCCCCGCTTGGCGTTATCTTTGTTGGCGTATACTTGTGGATTTCTGGCGTCGAGCACCCGCGCGGCAAAGCACAGCCAGCCGGGTGAGAGGAAGAAAGAGAAGAGGAGGTGGACGATGTTGCTCAACAACGTGCCCGAGAAAAAGAAACTAGCCTATCTGCTAGGCCTGCAGGTCGAACGACATAAGTTTGGTGGAAGCGCCCGGCTATTCACACTAAGGGTTGCCGTGACGGCGGTTGTCGTCCTACTTCTCTCCCTGTGGTTGATCTCCGCCTTTGAGTGGCATTAAGAGCGGCTGGAGTGGCAAGCCAGGTGTTCGCCGTCCCGTGGACGGACAAGCATGCCGACGAGTGGCGCGGAATAACATTTAGCGATTACTCTACCCCTTTACTGTAATAAGTAATGGTGCGGTAGGTCACCACCGGCGGCTCGAAGGAGGAGGTGCTCCCCTTCGAGACCCACTTTGTGGTCGTCCGCTGGATCCAGTTGCCAAAAATATCGTACCGGTAGGTGGACGTCTCTCTCTTTTTGAATTGGCTGTTGTCACTATACCAGACGACCTCCGTGGGGTTTCCCCGCGCGTCATAGGTAGCATCCGTGCGGCTCCGCGGTGTTCTGTCAGGAGCATAGTCAAAGGCGACGGAGGAGAGGAGAGTGCCTTTGGCACCCCGCTTATAGACCACTTGGCCTTCCTGTCCACCGTTAGCATAGTACCAGGCTGTTTCCTCAAGGTTTCCCCTGTCATCGTAGGTTGAGAGAGTGTTGCTCTCGGGGGCGCCCTCGGGGGTAGAACTGCGCGCGGCGGTCTCATTGCCATGTGTGTCATGGGCGAAGACCGTGCGGCGTGTGAGCGTCCCATCGGCCGCGTATGAGCGAGTCTCCATCTTGTGTCCTTCGGCATCGTAGGTTGAGACGCTATGACTTTCCCGCGCCCCATTGGCATCATACAGATTCACCTCTGTCTCGTTCCCCTGAGTATCATAGGTGAAAACGACTTTGCTGCCGACCGCGCCCTCGGCGGTATAAATAACGTGCTCGGTGCCATTCCCACTCTTATCGTAAGCGTCCGTGCTGACAGGCTTCTGTTCTCCGGGCTCCCAGATGCCGTCTTTCTCTATTGGCACCGCGGTGGCAACGGACACCGAACGAACCGGACCATTGATCCTTTGGAGTTCTCGTGTCGTTTTCCTCGCCCCACCTCCCCCCGGGCGAAATCTCTGCTCACAGGAGATGCAGAGGAAACCAAGCGCGAGAACGATCAGGACCCGTTTCATGATCTGTCCGTAGAGAGGTACGGAAAAGAACCAGGCGACAAGAGGGCTGCGGGTGACGCGGCTGCCGCTTTACCCGCGGCAATCCGCTGTTTACTCACAGCCAGTGACAGCGCGGCGGAGTCGTCACTGGTCAATGGAGG